>JBFMAP010000053.1:0-6743 GCA_040755655.1 Microcaldota archaeon | reverse complement strand
CGTGCGCCCGTCCATTACTCTCGAGACCGGCGAGAGGTCAGAGGACGACCTCACGCACAAGCTCGTGGACATAATGAGAATCAACCAGAGGCTGGAGGCGAACATAAACGCCGGCGCGCCGCAACTTATCATTGAGGACCTCTGGGAGCTTCTCCAGTATCACGTCACCACGTATTTCAACAACGAGACAGCGAACATCCCGCCAGCGCGCCACCGCTCTGGCCGGCCGCTGAAGACCCTCTCGCAGAGGCTGAAGGGGAAGGAAGGGCGCTTCAGGTACAACCTCTCAGGAAAGAGGGTTAATTTCTCAGCGCGCACTGTGATTTCCCCTGACCCGAACATCAGCATAAACGATGTTGGCGTTCCTGAGGAGGTTGCCGCAGAGCTCACTGTTCCCATTCGCGTGACAGATTGGAACGTTGAGGAGTGCAAGCAACTAATCAACTCTACAACTTACCCGCAGGTCCTTTACGTCGCGCGGCCTGATGGAAGGAGGAAGAAGGTGAATGAAAAGAGCAAGGAGGAGATTCTCACCTCGCTCCAGCCAGGCTTCATTGTTGAGAGGCAGCTCGACAACGGGGACGCGGTGCTTTTCAACAGGCAGCCCTCGCTCCACAGGATTTCAATAATGTGCCACACAGCGCGCATAATGCCTGGAAAGTCCTTCCGCCTTAATCTGGCGGTATGCACGCCCTACAACGCGGATTTTGACGGGGACGAGATGAACCTGCACGTGCCGCAGACAGAGGAGGCGCGCGTTGAGGCAGAGGTGCTGATGAAAGTTCAGGACCAGATCATCTCGCCTCGGCACGGGCACGCAATCGTGCGCGGGCAGGAGGACCACGTTTCAGGCTCGTATTTCCTCACGCGAAAGGACGCCGAGTTCAGCAAGGAGGAGGCAGCGCAAATCGTCAGCATCGCAGGCATCCACGAACTCCCGAAGCCTGACCGGGGGAGGAAATATTCCGGAAGGGCGCTTTTCTCCCTTCTCCTCCCGAAAGAACTCTCGCTTTCCCTCAAGTCGAAACTCTGCAGGAAGTGCAGCCCGTGCGTGAAGGAAAAATGCCCCTATGACGCTTACATTGTCATTAAGGAGGGGAAACTCGTAAGCGGCGCAATCGAGAGCAAGGCGTTCGAGAACGAGTTGATTGAGCGAATCACGCGCGGCTGGGGAACTGACGCGGGAAGGAAATTCCTTGATGCCGCGACGAGAATGGCTCTTTACGCGATCACGAAAACAGGCTTCTCAGTGAGCCCGCTCAACTACACCCTTCCGGAAGAAGCGGTGAAGCGCATCGAGGAAATCGAGAAGAAGGCTGAGACAGAGGTTGAGGGCCTCGTGCTCCAGTACCGCAAAAGGACGCTCGAGCGCCTTCCAGGAAGGACGCTGCGCGAGACTCTCGAGGAGAGGATTATGGCAGTGCTCTCCAAGGCAAGGGACAGCAGCGGGGCAGTGGTTGAGAAGCACCTCGGGATGGAAAACACCTCGATATTGATGGCCCGCATAGGGGCGCGCGGCAGCATCCTGAACGCGATTCAGATGGCCTCGATGATTGGACAGCAGGCTGTGCGCGGCAAGCGCATAAAGCGCGGGTACCACAACAGGCCCCTTCTCCATTTCAGGAAAGGCGACCTCAGCGCGCACGCGCGCGGGTTCGTCTCCTCGTGCTTCAGGAAGGGTCTTTCCCCAACTGAATATTTCTTCCATTCAATGGGCGGCCGCGAGTCCCTCGTGAACACTGCGATTCGAACCGCGCGCTCAGGCTACATGCAGCGCAGGTTGATTAACGCGCTGCAGGATTTGGCTGTTCAGCGCGACGGGCTCGTGCGCGATTCCAGGAGAATAGTGGTCCAGTTCACTTATGGGGGTGACGGCGCTGACCCGATGCGCGTGGTCGCAGGGGGCGAGGCTGTCACAGGGCCTGAGCGCGATTAGTTGCATATGATTTGAGTGATTTTATGGCTGCAAAAAAAGAGCAGAAGGTCGACACAGGCGAGGCGGTGGGCATAGTCGCAGCGCAGTCCATCGGCGAGCCAGGCACGCAGATGTCGCTGGCACACGATGAGAAAATTCTCGTGAGCGAAGGGGGCGAGGTTCGCGCGGAGAAAATAGGCGAGTTCGTTGATTCGATGCTCGAGCGGTTCGGATTCACGAGCGAAAACGGGCACGAGATATGCGACCTTCCCCAGGACGTGAATATTTCTGCCCCGAGCCTTGCAGAAAATGAAAAACTGGAATGGCGCAGGGTATCCGCGCTCACGAGGCACGGATGCAACGGAAATTTGCTCCGCATCAGCACGCGCTCAGGAAGAACCATCACCGCGACGCCTTTCCACTCCTTCGTCGTCCGCAAGGAAAACGAAATAATCCCGGTGGCAGGCTCTTCTCTGAAGAAAGGTGACCGCCTCCCAGTGCTCAGAACCCTTTCTCTTGCTTCCCAGGTTGCCGAAGCTGTCGACATAAAACAGGCTCTTGAGACGCATCTCAAGTACATGGTTTCTGCTGGAGGAAAGGTCTATGCATACCCGCGCGCGTCAAGCAGGCCCCTTCCGCAGCACATGGAGCTTGACGAGGAGTTTGGCTGGCTCGTGGGGATATATCTCGCCGAGGGAAACGCGGCGCGCACCTATACTTCCATCTCAAGCACAGAGGCGCCCATTCTCGAGAAAATACGGGGCTTCGCTGGCGTGCACAACCTCACTTTCAACGAATACGATAATTTAAGAGGGTTCTCGCTCGGCCACGACATCCGGCTGAACTCGACGCTGCTCGCGCAGTTCCTGAAAGCCACGTGCGGGACCGGCTCGTACGAGAAAAAAGTCCCTGAGTTCGCATATTCCGCAGGCGAGCCTTTCGTTTGCGCGCTCCTGAGAGGATATTTCGACGGCGATGGAAACGTTAACATTGAGAGAAAGGTGATCCGCGCCTCCTCAAAATCAAAAATTCTCACAGATGGAATAACGCTCCTTCTCGCAAGGCTCGGGATATTCGCGAGCAAGAGAAAGGACAAGCAGGGCCACTCCCTCTCAATCTCGCACCAGCACGCAAAAAATTTCCTGGAGAAAATAGGCTCTGACCTCGGGGAAAGAAAAAGCACGCTCTCATCGCTTGCTTCTGCAAAATCAAAAACAGAATACAACCTCGTTGATGTCATCCCCGGCGTGGGCAAATCGCTCGCGAGTGCTGCGCGCGCATTAAAAATTCCTTCTCGTGTTGTAAACAGTTTCACAAAGCGCGACAGAATAGGACGTTCAACACTTCTCAAATACGTCTCGCTTTTCGAGACGCTCGCGCGCGAAAGGGAAATCTCCCTTCCTGAACTCGATGTCCTCCGAAGGGCCGCCGATGGCGACGTTGTCTGGGACGAGATAACGGACATCGAACAGGTCCAGCCCTCTTCGCCGTATGTTTACGACTTCACCGTCCCTGGAAGCGAGACGTTCGCAACGTTTGACGGGATAATCACGCACAACACAATGCGGACATTCCACTACGCGGGCGTGGCAGAGCAGGTGCCCATGGGCCTTCCGCGCCTCATTGAGATTGTGGACGCGCGGCGCGCGCCCAAGAAGCCCATGATGGACATATATTTGAAGGGCTCGCACGCGAATGATGAGAAGGCGGCGCGCCGCATCGCTGAGAAGATAGAGGAGGTGCCGCTCTCGAAAATCTCGGAAATAAGCGAAAATTTCCTTGACAAACTCATACTCGTCCTGATTGACGAGAAGGAGCTGAAGGAGGAGGCGCTCCACCTCGACGACGTCATAAAGAAGATAAAGGCCCTATGCGGCGCAGGGTGCAGCACGAGCGGGAGCAAAATAACGATAACGCCGCGCACAGACACCCTGCGCGCGATACGCAGGCTGACGAGCAAACTGAAGGATTTGCGCGTGAAAGGGGTTAAGGGCATCATGCGCGCCGTGGTGCTCAAGGAAAAAGATGAATATTTCATACGGACAGGAGGCTCGAACCTCTCGGAGATTATGTCTCTTCCTGAGGTCGATTCCACGCGCTGCTATACCAACGACATCAAGGAGATTGAGCGCACGCTCGGGCTCGAGGCTGCGCGCAACGCCATCATCCGCGAGGCGAAGCAGGTGCTTGATTTGCAGAGGCTGGACGTTGACATACACCACCTCATGCTGCTCGCGGACGCGATGACCATGGACGGCGAAATCAAGCCCGTCGGCAGGCACGGGCTCAGCGGCGAGAAGGCGAGCATACTTGCGCGCGCCGCATTTGAAGAGACGATTAAGCACCTCGTCGCCGCGTCCATTAAGGCAGAGGACGACCTTCTGGTTGGCGTCACTGAAAATATCATCATAGGGCAGCCGATTCCAGTCGGCACAGGGCTCGTGAAACTCAAAATGAGGCGTTAAGATAATCGGTGGTAAAAATGGTTGACATTTCAAAATCCGTGAGAATGGCGGTTGACACAGGAAAGGTGAAATTCGGAACGCGCGACGGCATTAAGGCAGCGCTCAAAGGGGATGCGAAACTCATACTCCTCTCCTCGAACTGCCCCCCTGAAACGCGCTCTGACATAACGCGCCACGCGAAACTCTCAGGCGTCCCTGTCCACGTTTTCCAAGGCACCTCTCTTGAACTGGGCTCCCTCTGCGGAAAGCCGTTCCCTGTTTCCGCGCTCTGCGTTTTCGAGCCCGGGAACTCGAACATCCTTGAAATAACCAAGCAGTAAGTAAGCAATAAGGGTTGGGACAAATGGTAAAACTCACGAACGAGGATTTGAAGTGCATCACCCTTTTCGAGCAGCTCACGGGCGCGAGCGTCGTGGATTGCCTCGTGGAGCCCGGGAGCGCGGTTTTCATAGTTCGCGAGGGCGACATGGGGCGCGCAATCGGGAAATCCGGAAGCGCGATTGAGCGCGTGCGCAAGGCTTTCAACAGGAACATCTCGGTCGTGGAGCACTCGGACAAGATGGACCGGTTCATCGCGAACCTTTTTCCTTCAATTCCAATTCGCGACATAAAAGTGCGGGAAGAGGGCGGCACGCGCATGGCGACCATTTCAGTGGACGCAAAAGACAGGGGGAACGCAATCGGGAGGAATGGGGAGCACATCAAACTCGCGAAAAAACTGCTGATGAGGCATTTCGATACTGATTTAAAACTTTTCAGCCCTTTATCATTATAACGCCCCTATGCCCGGGCATCTAAAAATGGGATTTTATGGGAAGAGGAGAATTCGGCGGAAGGGATTTGCTTCGCAGGAGGAAGAACCAGCGCTGGCTGAAGAAGCCCTGGAAAAGGAAGAAGCTCCGCCTGAAGGATAAGTACGACCCTCTCGAGGGCTCGCCCCAGGGAAAGGGCATCGTCATTGAGAAAAAGGCCCTTGAGCAGAAGCAGCCTCACTCAGGTTTGATTAAGTGCGTGCGCGTGCAACTCATTAAGAATGGGAAACTCATCACGGCGTTCGCTCCTGGCGACGGCGCCATCAGTTTCATTGACGAGCACGATGAAGTCACCCTTGAGGGATTGGGCGGCTCGCAGAGGGGGCAGATGGGAAGCATCCCAGGCGTGCGCCACAAGGTAATTGCGGTCAATGGCGTTGATTTGGAGGAGCTCATCCTAGGGAAGAAGGAGAAACCCAAGAGATGATGAGATAGCGTTTGCGAGTTGGTGTTCATGGATAAACTTTTCAACAAATACGACCTCAGCGAAGTGAAGGTTTCTGATGTGAGCCTCGCGAACTACATCAACCTTTCCCCTGTGGTTATTCCCCACTCGTACGGGCGCCAGGCGAAGAAGCAGTTCGGAAAAACGAAAGTGAACATAGTTGAGCGCCTCGTAAATAAATTGATGAGAGGCGGCACAGGCGAAAAAACTTCCGGCCGCGTGATTCGCACGCACGGAAAGTTGCAGGGCAAAAAATTTAAGGCAATTAAGGTAGTTGAGCAGGCTTTCGACGCGGTCTCGAAGCGCACCAATAAAAATCCAGTTCAAGTGCTGATTGACGCGCTCCAGAACACCGCGCCCCGCGAGGACACGACGCGCGTGCAATATGGAGGCGTCTCCTACCAGGTGGCAGTTGACGTTTCCGCCGAGCGCAGGCTTGACATGGCTCTCCGCAACATCGCGCTCGCTGCGATTATGGGCGCGTTCGACAAGAAGAAGACGCTCGCGCAGGCGCTTGCGGACGAGCTCGCGCTCGCCGCGGCAGGGGACATAAACTCCTACGCGATCAAGAAGCGCGACGAGACAGAGAGGATTGCGAGGAGCGCGAGGTAACATTTTTAGGAGGAATGCAGATGCGTTTAAAATTTCAGAAGAAAGTCAATCCAGTCGATACCAACGGTAGCGCTCAGGTCTTACTTAAAAAACTTCCAGAACTGGAACAAGCCGGTACTTCGTTGTTCACCAACCGCATATTCATTAACACGCTCATCGATAGGTCAAACATTGCAAAAAAACCCGCCATCTTCGTAATAGGCCCAAAAAATTATGGCGAGATACAGAGCGATCAAGGTGGTCCAGGATCAGATCTCGCGGACATCAAAAGATATTTACCGCAAGCTCATGGCGGAATAGAACTACAAAATTTCAATGAGAATGTTAGAACATTAGAGATCGAATCGGAACGAAATACAAAAACACTTCCGTAATCTCTTTGTTAAATAATCAGGTGGTTCAATTGGTAAGAAAGGAATACGTGGTTGACGAAGTGCAGAAACTCATGTACGATTTGAATTACGTCCGCAATATTGCGATAGTGGCGCACGTCG
>JBFMAP010000052.1:0-6819 GCA_040755655.1 Microcaldota archaeon | reverse complement strand
GGGTGGTTGACGTGACAACATCAGCGTAAGGAGTTGGGTTCGGGTGCGCGCCGCCAGCAATCAGGCCTGCGATGTGCGCGATGTCTGCCATAAGGTGCGCGCCGACCTCGTCAGCCGCTTCCCTAAATGCCTTGAAGTCTATCGTGCGCGGATATGCGGTATAGCCGCACTGAATTAATTTTGGTTTTTCCTCGCGCGCCTGCCTCCTAATTGCATCGTAGTCCAGCACCCCCTCATCGTTCAATTGGTAAGAACTCACTTTGTACCACTTACCAGAAAAATTCACAGGGCTCCCGTGAGTGAGATGGCCGCCCTGTGCAAGGCTGAGTCCCATGAACTTGTCCCCAATCTCCAGAAGGGCGAAATACGCGGCCATGTTCGCAGGCGCGCCTGCGTGGGGCTGCACGTTCGCGTGCTCTGCGCCGAAAAGTTTCTTCACGCGCTCAATAGCAATGTTCTCGCTCGCGTCGATAATTTTGTTGCCCGCATAGTACCGCTTCCCTGGATAGCCCTCGGAATATTTGTTGTTGAGCACGCTCGCCTGCGCCTCCATCACAGCCGGGCTGCAGTAATTCTCCGATGCGATGAGGCCGAGGCACCTCTGCTGCCTCTCGAGCTCGCCGCGCAGGACCCCGTAGATTTCAGAATCAACGTCCTTGAGTTCTACCACAAAACAACCGATTCTATCACGCAAAGAAAACTTATAATATTTGTTCTGCAAGTATCACACCAGCGAATAAGAATATGCGGGTGGTGTTATGCGTCTCCCTGACATGAAAACGATTATTGCCGTTATTCTGCTACTGCTACTGCTCTCGGGCGTGGGATACCTTTTCTCTATTTACATGGAGCGCAGTCTGGAGAAGACAATAGACCTTTACGCGCTCATCCCTCCTGTGATAGGCAGCGCGCTCGTGCTCGTTGGCGCGCTCATCCTCCGCACCGCGCTCCTCCTGCTCGCAGAAAAGGCGATGGCCAGGTACCCCGTCGATCTTATCGAGTCTGCGAAGACGACGATAACCGCGACAATCGTGTCCCTGAGCTTCATCCTCATCCTCGCGATATTCACGAACAGCATATTCGTGGTCTCGTTTTTCGTGGTCGGCTTTGTCATAATGCTCCTCTACGCCTCGCGCGACATCATCGAGGACTTCGTGATAAGGCTCGTGCTCCTCTCAACCCCCTCCATGAACCTCGGGGATTACGTCCAGATTGGCGATGTGCGCGGCCGCATAATCGAGTTCGGCGCGATGTACACGAGCATAAGAAAGGACGACAATTCCATCGTGTGCATGCCCAACAAGCTGATTCTCTCGTCGAACGTGGTGAATTTCTCAAAATCCCCGCACCTGAAGTTCCAGGATTCGGTCGAGCTTGAGGTGGGCAGGGTTGAGGCTGAAGCGCTCGCGCGCAGGATTCAGGAGGAGATGGAGCGCGCAGGGTTCAAGAAGACGAGAGTGACTCACATCCAGGTCGGGGAGAGGACGAAGTTCATCGCCTCCCTCACCATCGAGGACCCGCAGGAAATCCAGCCAGCCTCGCACGCGCTCAGCAAAGTGTTCAAGAAAATGCTCACTGAAACAAGCAGGGGCAGGTAAACATTGCGAGTGAGAAAGTGCGAGTCGAACACAAGCCCGCGGTGAAGCTCAAGAAAGAGCTCGGCGTCCTCGGCAGTTTTTCAATAGGGTTCGCTGACGTGGGCGCGGACATATTCCTCGCGCTCGGGCTCATAGCCGCGTATGCCGGGGGCGCGATGCCCCTTGCAATTCTCATCGCCGCGCTTGTTTATGCCTGCACAGGGCTCGCGTATGCAGAGCTCGCCTCGGCGATTCCTGTGACAGGGGGCGCGGCCGCCTATGGAAGGCGCGCGTTCGGGAACCTCGTCGGGTTCATAGGCGGCTGGGGGTTAATACTCGACTACATCATCTGCATCTCGCTTTTCGCAGTCGCGTCAGCAGGCTATCTCTCTTTCTTCTTTCCAATTGTGCGTCTGTACTTTCCTTTCGCTACAGCAGGCATTATCCTTTTTCTCATAATAATCAATCTTCTGGGAATACGCGAGTCATCGAGCGTTAATGTGGCGCTCACGCTTTTCACAGTTGCAATCGTGCTCGGGCTTTTCGCTGTTGGTTTTTCATTTTCATTTGATTTCAGCAAACTCCTCAGCGCTGCGAAGCCAATAGAACACGATGTGGGCTGGAACAACTTTCTCTACTCCATCACGCTCGCGATGGTGACTTTCATAGGAATAGAGAGCATCTCCCAGGCAGCAGAGGAGACAAAGGAGCCTGGAAGAATCATCCCGCGCGCATCTGCGCTCGCTGTTTTCCTCGTAATACTCTTCGCGCTCGCGATGTCCGTAATGGCGCTTGGAATAGTGAGTCCGCAACAGCTCGCGGAGAGGATTGACAACCCACTTGTCGCAATTGCGCTTGCACTTCCTTTCTCAAATCTGCTTGTGCCGGTCATCGCGTTTGCTGGTTTCATGATATGCCTCGTGTCCTCGAACACTGGCGTGATTGGGGTCTCGCGCGTCGTATACTCGATGAGCAAGTCCGAACTCATCTCGCGCAGGCTGAGGTGGCTCCACCCGAAATTCCAGACTCCCTGGCTCTCCATCATCATATTCTCGACGCTCGCGCTCCTCCTCGCATTCCTCGCAGACCTCCGCCTGCTTGGCGAGTTGTACGCGTTCGGCGCTCTCACCGCGTATCTGATTGTGAACCTCTCGCTCCTCGCCATCCGCGTCCAGGAGCCGAACCTCCATCGTCCATTCAGCGTGCCCCTGAACATCAACATCCAAGGCCGCAGGATTCCGCTCATCTCACTTATTGGCGTGCTTGGTTGCATGGTGGTTTTCGCGCTTGTCGCAGCGCTCCATGAGCAGGGAAGGGTGTTCGCAGGGGCGTGGTTCCTCGCAGGCTTCCTCATCTTTGCCTCTTATCAAAAATACCGCGAGTACATCCCAGAGATAGATATATATTTTGAGGAGAAGGAAAGGAAGAGGACAAGCTGCATCCTCGTGCCTACGCGTTTCGCGCGCCAGAGCGCCGACATCGCCGACCTGATTGCGCCTGTAGCGAGGCAGACAGGGCTCCCTGTCACGATACTCCACGTTGTCGAACTCCCGCCGACTGTTCCGATGAGCGCGCGCATCACTGTAAGCGAGGATATGAGGGAGTTCGTGGCAGAGCTCGCGCATTCGCTCGAACTCCAGCGCGTGAAGGTGAAAATATGCGCCAGGGGCGCGCGCACCGCTGTTGAGGGGATAATGGATTTCACGAAGGAGTGCGATGTGAAAATGCTCTTCGTGCTCCGCGACAGCCGCGAGCCCCAGTCACCGCAGTCCAAACTGCTCTTGGAACTCGAGCAGAAGACGGACGTGCTGATGCTCGTTTATACTATTTAGCCGAGCAGGCTCACGAAAAACCCTCGCGCGAAACCAAACCTGAGCGCGAGCGCGAACGCCTCGAACCCGAATTTCGTGAGATACCCGTTTATGCGCGTGAGCCACAGGAATTTCTCGTGCGCGCGCTTCACCTTTAAAATCTGCGCGATTCCCTCGCACTGATATTTTTTATCCACAATTTTATTCGCCACCTCTATTCCAGAGACCATCGCGTGATACATACCCTCGCCAGTGAGCCCCGAGGTGAATCCCGCGGCGTCGCCCACCAGAAAAATATTTCCAAATTCAAATCCACGGTAATCATAATTTATCGGCGCCCCCTCGAACCTCGCCTTTCCGATGTCGAGTTTGTCCGCGCAGCACATATCCAAATTCTTTCTCAGCCACCTCACATCCACGAAGCGCGGGTCGCCCCCTGTCCCTATTGACGTGTAATTTTTATGCGGGAATATCCACGCGTACCACGGCCCGAACTTATCGTAATCGAAGAAAAACTCCAACTCATCGAACCTCTCGTGTGTGACGTACTGAATTGCACAGGCGAGCCCTTTGCGTCTCAGCCCGAGATATTTTCGGACAACCGAATTCGAGCCGTCAGCCCCAACCAGATAGTCAAAATGAATCTTCTCGCCATCCACGGCAACAAAATTCTTCCCGACCTCGCGCACAGCCGCGCCCTTTCTTATTTCAGCGCCTGCCCTCCTCGCAACATCAGCCATCCACGCGCCCAGTTTCTCCCTGTCAACCATGAATACGAAAGGCTCCTCAGCGCGAATTTCCACTGTCTGGCGAGGCGTGCGGATTTTCGCGCTGGAGAAAACGCGCTCAAAAAGTTTTGTGTGAACCATGCACTTTGCCTTCATCGTGAGCCCGCCGGCGCACACCTTTTTTCCGATCGTTTTGTTCTTCTCGAGAACCAGAACGTCCTTTTTCATCTCTCCCAGAACTTTTGCTGCAGCGAGCCCTGCAGGGCCCGCGCCCACAACGACAATCTCCCTTCTCTCCGTTGACACGTCAATACCTCACGTCAAAAGAGCTGAACTCACCCCTGAACTCGAGCCACTGCTCCTCAACTCTCTCGACGCGCGAACTGGGCGGGCCTGTCCTGCACCACGCGAGAAATTTCTCAAGCGCGCCCCTCTCCCCTTCTGCAACGCACTCAACGCTCCCATCCGGAGAATTGCGCACCCATCCAGCCAAACCAAGTTCGCGCGCCTTATCCTTCGTGTGCGCGCGGAAGAAAACCCCCTGGACAAGACCGAAAATCTTCACGTTAACTCGCGCCCTCATACCCGCACCGCCAGCAAACACGCCCGGCAACCACGCGCGCGCCGCGCTAAACCTGCCTCATCCTCGCTTTATTTTCATCCCTTTCTCGGACCGAATATCGCGGTCCCCACGCGCACGATATTCGCGCCCTCCTCAACCGCAATCCAGTAGTCAGCTGACATTCCCATCGAAAGGTATTTCATCTCCACGTTCGGGATGTCCGCATCCGCCATCTCATCAAATAATTTTTTCATTTTTTTGAAAACTCCGCGCGAGTCCTCCGGATTCGCGAAGAGCGGGCCGACTGTCATCAGCCCCTGCGCCTCAACCCCCTCAAAAACGCGCATTTCATTGAGGAAATTTTCAACCTCGTTTGGAGGGATGCCGTACGGCTTCGTGTTGTCCGTCTTCACCTCAACGAGAATTGGCATTATTTTATTCTGCTTTTTCGCCTCGTCCAATTTTTCGCCTTCGCGAAAAATGGACCATTTGTCCTTCGGGACAAATTGGTCGCTGATTTTGCGCGCGAGTTTTATGGAATCGACCGTTTGAATCATATCGAACAACACGACCGCGTCCCTCGCCTTGTTGCTCTGCAGGTGCCCAATCATGTGCTTCCTGACTTTTTTGAGTTTCGGAAACTTCTCGCGCGCATCCTGAATGATGTTCTCCCCTATGTGCGATATGCCTGCGTCTATCGCCTCGTTCACAATCTCAGGAGGGACGCTTTTCGTCGCGGCGACCAGGATAATCGCGCTTGGGTCAATGCCGAAGCGGCCGCTGGCCCTTGCAATCCGCACCCTGACCTCCTCAATTCGCGCGCGCAGCCCTGAATCCATAATCCCCCAATAATTTAATCGCGCGATTAAGTTTATAAACATGGGATTCCAATATGATGCGGGGTGAGGCCGATGGAAAAGAAGATTGTCGGTAAGGTAACCCACTTTTTCCAGAAAATAGGCGTCGCGGTAGTTGATGTGAGCGACGAACTCCGCGTGGGCGACAGGATAGTGATAGAGACAGGCTCTGGACCGATAGAGCAGGCAGTCGAGTCGATGCAGATAGAGCACGAGCAGATCAACGTCGCGATGCCTGGGCAGTCGATAGGATTGAAGGTGAACGGCTCAGCGCACCAGGGAAACATGGTTTACAAACTGGTCGAATAGCCGGAAGATTCTATTTTTTAATCTTCTTCATCCAATCTGCTTGCGCGCGCAAAAGTTTAAATAGGCTGCCTGAAAATTACCCATCTACTTCCCGGTGGACAAATGACACAGCAAACGAACCCACTCACGCCGAACGAACTGAACGAGCATCTCATCTCGATTGGCGTTTCAAAACTCGACGCGAGCCTTCTCGTGAACTGCGTTATCCAGAAAAAATCATACACGTGGATGAACAACGACCCTGTTTCTGACGGCGCAGATGACCGCATCAACTCACTTCTTCGCGGGCGCGGGCTCGCGGCCATAGTGGAAATAACGGACGCAGGCACGCGCGGCAAGATTTGGGAGGTGAAGATTCCGCGCGAGCACGCCGCGCCCCCGATTCCCGACAAGCCGTTTTCATTTGGGTTTGGGATACAGTAAATTTTTATTACCTAAGCATTCCCCAATTGTCTTTATGTTTCTCTTTCGGAACAGATGAGTGCCAGACTTCTTTACCATATTTTTCGTGATACGCATCTCTTGCCACTTCTGAACTTTTTACGATATAGAAATCTGGCTTAGCGTTTTTCTTAATTCTCACGAATATATAGATAAGCGTTGGCGAATGGGTCGATTCCTTATCCACGAACCACCAGTCTCGGTTATCCCCATTTGTTTTCACTTGGATAGAAAATACTTTTTTGCAATCTCTAGTGCTGGCGAGTAGGTCGACACCCTTTGCGCTTCTAGAAGTAACCGAAACAATAAAGTTCCTAAGACATAGCTCCGCAGCGACTAGATAAACACCCGCCATTCCAATTATCTGTTTGTCGCTAGCCATAGACTCACCTACAACAGCACCATTTCACCGAATAATCCGATTTCAGGCTTAGTCAAAACTCAACCTCGTTTGACGCCCTGATTCCTCCAAGTTGCCGCGCTTACTATCTTAAAATGGCTTGAATTTTCTTTTATCAGCTTGAACAGCTTTTG
>JBFMAP010000051.1:0-6896 GCA_040755655.1 Microcaldota archaeon | reverse complement strand
ATACTAGTCGCCTTTCCCGCATCCCTTTTTGGCTGCGTGAAGGCCGCCTGGGGCTGCGGGATGCGACTATTTAAAATTTGGGCTACAAATATCCATCAGAAAGAAAAAGGACTTTCGGATCTACTGAACTCATCATAAACTGTAAAAATAAAAGCAGTTATGTTAAAAATATGTTTAGCATACTTGTGGAGTAGGTCTCGGTTGATATTCTCTATTTTTCAAACTTTTCACATTCTCCATCGAGAAAATTTGGATGGCGTATTTTGTGGTCAATTGCCGCAAATTCTTTTATAAAAGAGTGATTACTTTTTGCTAATCTCTTACAACAACCCGCGAATTCCATAACGGCATGTTTCTTTGCTTTTTCAAGATTTCTGACTTTCTTGTCATAGACCAACTTGTTGCAGTAGTAGTCGAAATCCTTTAACGACATAGCGTTTCTTAAACTATTTATAAACGAGATTTTATCTCCAAATACTAGTTTTCGAACTCGTTTTTTAAAAACCGCATTTGATTTTTTAGTAAGGAAAATGCCGTCCGGTTCTCTGGGGAGAGCAACATATGTTTTTAGGAGAGAGTAGTATATTATTGCTTTGTCTTTTCTTTTTCCAGCCATGTTTAACAGAATTCTAGAAGGTCTTGGAAGAGCGCGTTTGAAATCATTTTTTGCCCTATATGACTGCGCCCGCACGGGAAGATTATTGGTTTGTGGGTATTGAAGGATGGCGACATCTCCACCTATGTAGCAATAGGACTAGGAAATATTATGTGGTTTATTTTATTTAAAATTATCTCTTCAGCAGCACGAATCCCACGAGCCCGAGGAGCGCGTAGAAAATCCCGCAGGTTTTTCCCCCGCCCGCGCCTGTTTCATTTCCGGTCGCGTTCGTTCCAGGTGGAGTTGTCGGAGCCTCGCAGTCCTCTGGGCATGAGGTGTATGTCTCGCCTGCGCTGCACGTGCCGTCCCCGCATCTCGGTCCGGTGGGTTTCTTGCAGTCGCCCGGGCAGGTGTTGTAGCTCTCGCCCGCGTCGCAAACCCCGTTGCCGCATTTCTCCGTCACGTTTGGCTGAACCGGGGCAGAACCGCACCTCCCGTTAACGCACACCCCGCTCTCGCACTCCTCGTCGCTCGTGCACTCCGCGCCGTCGGAGAGTTTGCACGCATTAATCAGGTTGGTGGCATTGCGCGCGTCGTTTATGGCCACCGCCGCCAGCGCGTATGAATTCGCGGTGTCGCACACGCGCAGCGAGGAGTTCGCGTTCTTGTATTTGATTTTCGCCGAATCCAGCGCGCTCTTCGCGTCAGGCTTTCCGCAGCACAGCCCGCCCGAGCACCTGGAGGCGAAAAGGGAATCCGCCTCTGTGATCGCCGCGCTTGCCGTCGTCATCTTGTCGGCTATGTTCTCCTCTCCAGGCGTCGCATAATGGTTGAGCGTGAGGCTGAATGTTTTCGTATAAACGTACATCTGGTCGTCTGGGTCGAAAGCGCGCAGCCTGACCATCTCCCGCTCAACCGTGCCTGTCCCCATCCCGCCCATCGAGATGTGAAGGGTTCCTGTGCAGGCGTCGGAATAGCCTGCTGCAAGGTTGCATAGCCCCGCCGTTCCGTTCACCCACTCGCCTTTTGAGAAATCGTAATAATCCATCATCACGCGCACAGAACTCGTATGCGTGTTCGTGATGCTGAACCTTAGCTGGTATTGCGAGGGCGCGCCGGAGCCGCAGTTGTCCACGCTAAGGCTCGTGCCGCTCACCAGCTGCGCGGTCAGCGGCCGCTCGATAACTGCAAAAGAATAACACGCAAGCGAAAACAGCGCGAAAAGCAACAGCGCGTAACGCATCGGAACCACCTCTCGAGAAGAAGTTGCGAATAAAGGAATAAAAACCTATGCCGACTGCGAGTACTCCTCGCGCGCTTTGGCGGAAAGGCGGATTAACTCGTCGCGCAGGAGACGATGATGGCGTTTGAGAAGTTTATCCGGATAAACTCTGCGCATAAGCTCGTTCATGTTTTCCGCAAGCGTCTCGATGTTCATTCCCAAGAAAATGTCTCTGCTCAGCTCGACCGTGACCGGCCTAGCCTTGCCCGCATCCCTGGCGTCGTTTATAAGCGTTATGAGCTCGCCGAAATCCTCAACGTTCCATGGCACAGGAAAAACGTGCGCGTCGTCCCTCCCCTCGCTTCCGTGCAGGTGGAAACCCATTATTGGAATGTTGTTTTCATTGACGAGTTTTATGAAATCGGACGCTTTATAGTCACCGTAAATGGCGATGTGCGTGGGGTCGATTATCATCCCGATGTTCGGGTTCAGGGGTTCGCCTTGCCTCCTTGTGAACATTTTCATCCAAACGTGTGGCTCGCGAAACTCTGGTAAATCCGCAGCAGGCCCGGCGTAGGGCTCAACTGCCACTTTCACGCCTTTCAAAATCCCCTGCCGCATTGCCGCGTCGACAAGCAGTAAAAAGTCTGTTGCGAATGCCACTGGCTCGTGTCTTTGCGAGACCGGCAGATGGAATGATATGACGCGGTCCAGATTAAAATGCAGGACAAATGCGCGGGAAAACAGCAGCCTTTTCATGTGCCTTTGGAATGCAGCCGCTTTATCGGCATCCAGGTTCTTGATGTCCGGAAGGTGGATATGAGTCGTAAACTTGCTTTTTTTCGAAAAAGCCGCTATCGCGGACAGGTTTCGCGTATTTGCCACGTATTCGACTTTCCCTTTTGTATGGATGGTTGTGTATAGTGTTTCGTCGGGTGATATTTTCCCGAAACGGAAGGAGAAACTGGCGCGGGTTATTGGCAAAAAATTCGCGCATAGAAAGAGCTGGTCGACAGTGAATACGCGGATTCCGAATTTTATTCCCGCCTCCTTCTCGGCTTTCATCCTGGCGTATCCCAGCTCCTGCAGGGTGAACTCGGAGATCCGGGATGAAATCAGCTTGAATTTGGTTTCTCCACGCGCTGACACATACTGGATTGAACGGCTTGGATTGAATCTCTGCGAAGACATGTGCTCACTTCTCAATTTTTGAATTGTTCGGCGAGAACTCGAAATCTCACGAGTATGTGTTTATCCCATAAGATGTATATAATGGTTTCGGGAGGCTTCGGTGCGAAACCGATATAAACAACAGGCGCGTAATAGATGGGAGGGTTATGGCTACCGTTCATTTATTATCATCAGAAAAGAAACCGCAACCCCGAGAAAAAACTGAAACTCGCGAAGCGATATCAGGGATGCATATAGGTATAAAGGGGCGAAATGGAATCGAATACGCGGTAAGATACAACACGAACGGCGTGCCTCCTGAGGTTTTGGGGAGGATTGTCGAAAAGTTCGGACCGAATGACATCGAGGGTAGAGAAGAATTCAAGCGCGAGCACCCGGAACTCGTGCCGGTTTATGTTTATGGCCCTACAAAAGATTATCGCACCATGACCGGGGATTTGAAAAGAGTTTATTTTGTCTCTCAAAACTGTTCTCGAAACGAATTCAAAAGACGAGTTAGGATAAAGGAGGAAGACATCCTCGGCTAGTCCTTCTTCCATTTTCCCTCCTTCAGCCAGTCGCGCGCCTACTCGTTGATTTCCTGTGCGCGTCCTTCAGGAGCGACTGGAGGGGCTCGCCCACCTCCTCGTGCATCGTGACGAGAAAGCCCTTTTCGCGGAGCGCGGCCGCGGCTGCGGTGTTCACGTAGCCGGAGCATATTTTTACCACGTGCTCGTTTTTTGAGGCGCCGAGCCGCTTAACGAGATTGAGCGCTGCATCTGCGACTGCCCTTAAATATTCGCGGGATTCCCTGCTTGCGCCCTTGAAATATTCCGCGGAGACCTCCTCGAAAAGGAATTTCCTCTGCGCCTCGTCGTACGCGCCAATCAGGACTCCTGCACCGGACCCCCAGCCGGAATCGTCAATCCAAATTACTTTCCTCTCAGGGAAGTCGAGCGGCTTGCGCGCGAGAATCCGCTCGAGCGTCCATTCATCGTTTGTGGTGAGCGTGCGTTCTCCGGATGCTTTCCGGTAAATGCGCACGCCGAAGTTCCCGAGCATCCCGTGGTAAAGAAGGTAGGGATTATTTTCGCGAATTTCGGTGAGCCTGCCTGTCGCTCTGAGCGCGCGGATTAATTTTTCCGCTTCTGACGCCGACAGCCGCTTGTCCATGCGGGTATTTTGTAAACGGGGGGTATAAATATTAGCGGAATAGAGAATAGGATTAGAAAGAAAAGAAAATAAAAAACAAAAAGTGCGTTGCTGTTCGCTTATACGCACTTTCCAATCAGTGGCTTGTCGCCCATCTGCTTGTTGCCGGTTATCTTCGGCGTGTTGTATTCTATAACGACATTATACGTGAACCCTGCGCCGGCGGTGCAAGAGGCAACAGTTCCTGTTATCGTTTTTCTCTCGCCTGGGTTGAAGTTCGTCAAAACCACGCCCGTCAAGTCGGTGCCATCGAACGACACGTTCCTGAGCGTCACCTTGTCGCTTCCGCTGTTCTGTATGTCAAACGTCACGGTCGTGCCGGATATCTTGTAGTCAAGAATCGACAACGGAGTCGCGCTCTTCCAGTAAGCCCTGCTCTGCTGCTCCTGCGCGCCGCCTGTGAGCCCTGGGAACCAGCCCAAAAGGCCTATCACAACCAGCGCTATTATGAGCGCCACTGCAAGCAAAACCAGATACTCAGTGGAGCCCTGTCCTCGTTTCACAATACCACCCCTCGTGTGCTTTAATTTTCCATTTTTTTACAAACATCATCGCCGTATTGCTATAGTATTTCAAACCGCCCTTTAAAAACGTTTCTATCGGCTTTCGCGAGTTACGAGCCAAGGGCTGCGAGCACGCCAGCCACGACATATCGGAATATCTCGAAAAGTATGAGCGAGGCCGCAGCCATCACCGGGAAGTATTTGAGCCCTGGCAGCAGTTTTCCCTCGCTGATTATGCCTGTGAGCGCGCTCACGAGCAGCGTCGTGCCAACGAGGACCGCGTACGAGAGTTTGAGGATGAAATCAGGAGTCACGGAGAGCGCGCCTGTGAAGAAAGTGAGCCCGACCTGCGAAGCGAACGCGGACTGGTTCACCTGGACTTTTATGAACGTCTGCAGGAACTGCACTGAGATTGCGAGCAGGAGCGGGGTTATCACGCACACAACGAAAATCAGGAAAATGGTGTATGTTTTCGTGCTGATTACCATCTCGCGCTTGAGTTCGTGCATCTGGCGTATCTCCTCTGCGCTAGTCTCAAGAAGTTTCGCGAGGTGGCCTCCGGAGCGCATCCCCTTCTCGAAGAAAGAGACCGTTTTCGCGAGAATCACAGAGTCGATGCGCTCCGAGAGCTCGTTTAGCGCGCTGTCAAGCGACTCGCTGCCCATGGCCTTTGAAGCGACTACTTTCACTTCCTCCTCGAGCGGGCCAAACTCCGGGCGCGCGGCGGTGTGGAACGCGGTGAAAGGCGTGAGCCCTGCGCGCAAATTTGCAGCGACCATCAACAGGAAATCCGGGAGAACTTTCTCGACGCGCTTCGTTCGGTCTGCGATGACGTAGCTGAGGTGCGCGTAATAGAGCGCGAGCACGAACGCGAAGACGAACGCGCCAGCAAGCAGGCAGAGCCCGAGCAGCGCGAGGTATTCGAGCGCGCCCATCCTTTCGGGAATAATCACGAGCCAGCCAGTGTATTTCGCGAGCGTTATTGGAACGAGCGCGGCCACGAGCCCGAACAGAATTGCGAGCAGCAGGCGCGAGCCTGCCCATACGTCAGGCTCCTCGTCTATTCCCGCGTACGCGAGTTTCCGCGCGACCCACGCGCGAATGTCCGCGCCCAGGAGCCCGCCGAACGCCTTGTAAAGGTTTTCGAATTCGAATTCCATCCAATCACTCACGTGCAAATCATTCACAAATTCAAACGTAAATCTCGGGTCTCGCGTTCTTTATGATGCCTATCATCGCGAGCTGTATTATGAACGCGAATATCACCACTCCTGCGAGCAGGGACTCGTTCACCCCGAGCCCGCTGAACGCTGAAAGGATTACGAGAAGGGTTATTCCAAGCGAGGGAACGACTGCGGCAATCAGCAGATAAACGAGAATGATGAAATTCAAATCCGCGGAATAACTCTTTATCGCGCGGTACTGGTAGCCCACAAGGGTGTCAATCACGCTCCTGAGCGCGCCTGCGAGGCTCGAGCCTGACTGAATCGCGGTGACCAACTGCCATATCGCCTTCTTGAGATATTCCGATTTCGTGCGGAAAGCCATGCGCTCGAGCGCCTTTGCCTCCGACATTCCAGAACTCACCTCGCGCACGACAATCTCGAATTCCTTGGAGACGTATCCGTAGTCGGATTTCGCGACTATGCCCATCGCGTCGAAGAGCGAGACGCCAGAGGTCACCTGCATCAGCAAATCCCTGAGCGCGAAAGTGAGCATCCTGTCGGTCTTCTCCGCAATCCTGCGCACAATCATTCCAGGATAGATGAGATGGAGGATGAAAAAGAGGAGAAAGAAGCACGCGCCCAAGAGGGCTGCGAATATGCCTGCGCCTGCCATTTCCCTCCACGTGAGCACGGCATACGCGAAAGCCCAGAAGAGCGCGCCCCAAATTATTGCGGAAAGGAGCGCGACTACGGCGTATTTCTCAGCCTCGACGTCCGCGTCCATCGCGCGCAGGTCATAGCGCACGCCGGGATAAAGCCCGAGGAGGCGCTTCCCCAAACCCGTGAATCTCGCGCTCAGCCCCCTCGCGCTCTCGATTGAAACAAGCATCAGCGGAACCCGCATATCAAACCCACCAATCCCAATCTCGCAGAATCACAGAATCTTGCCAATATCCAGGTTGTGCTCTGACGCGCGGAGCACTGCCTCGCGGTCGGTGTAGTACGCCTTCATCACCGCGC
The DNA here is from genome assembly GCA_040755655.1 of Microcaldota archaeon. GTDB lineage: Archaea > Micrarchaeota > Micrarchaeia > Burarchaeales > JBFMAP01 > JBFMAP01. The sequence continues at coordinate 5 of JBFMAP010000051.1, read as the reverse complement.
CCACG
>JBFMAP010000050.1:0-6911 GCA_040755655.1 Microcaldota archaeon | reverse complement strand
CATGAGCCACATCAAGGCAGAGATGGGAATGAAGGCTCATTTCTACAATAGGCTCAGGCTTGCCTGAGCGGCTCTTTTGCTCGTGGTCAAAGGCAATTTTCACGTCGTGGAGTTATGCAACACAGCACTTTATTGAAGTTTTAACTCTTTGGCTCTAGGGCTCCTAACATAATTCCAAGTTCCGTATACATTCGTGCCTCATTCCGCACTAAAAAATAAATTCACAGCCATTCGCCCATACGCCTTTCTCAATTTCTCATATTCCTGGCTTATGTCCTCGATGGACGGCATCCCGTACGTGTCAATCGTGGTCCTAATCGAGGCGTGCCCGGGTATTTCCATCAAAACTTCAATCCTCTTTCGCTCCGAGCCACTCCAAAACCCCAGCGTTAGCCTCTCCCCTCTCGTCGCGAAGATACGAGAAGAACCTGAAAAGCGAATCGCGCACCTTCTTCATGTCTGGCTTAGGGGTGACGTCTTCACGGGCGAATTTGACAAAGTCGCGCTCCAGCATTTCCCCGCTCACTTTCACGAACGAGTCCGTTTCAATCTCGTCCTCCAGAAACATCGTCAGGAGGGCGACATTCTCCGTATGCCGGTCTGCCGCGTCCGCGCCCATCTTCTCCTTCTTTTGCAGATGATCAAAGAACCCATCCAAGTAGGAGTTCCACGAATCCCTGAAGCGGCGGTGCGAAACCAAGCAGGAATAGAGCTCGTCGTTTGACATCGCAAACATCCCTCCCGGCGCAAACCAGCTTCCCGGCCCCTTTGACATCAGGCGCCCCAGCACGATCACGCCGGGCGCAACGGCCGGCATGTTGCACGTCTCCACGAGGAACCTGTCCCCTCCGGTGTCTTCCAGAATCAGCATTTTTTCGGAGTGGTTGATAACCCTGAAGGCGTCGAACCTGGTTTCGTGCGCTGCTATCAGAACTTCCTCCTCCTCTTCAGTCAGCCTGTCGCCGTGCCTGTCCATGAACCAGAGCACGAGCGGCACATTCTCCTTGCTGAAGCATGCAATCACCCAAGTCCGGAACGCCAAGTCAGCAGCTTCCTTGGTGGGCGCCCTCTCGCTCATCCATCCGTACTCGTCACCGAATATCCGCTTTGCAATGTCCAGGTCCTTCTCATTCAATGCGCCGATTACCTTGCCCGAAGCGCTCTCCCATATGCGCGCGTGCTCAAACTGATTGTTTTTCCAGCCCATCAAACCACCTTTCCGACCATTGTTATCTCAAATTTCTCGTCAACATAACCGACTTCCTTCGGCTCCCGTGCTCCTGCGGCTGTCAACCAACGAGTTTTTGTTTCATCCATCTTTCATCTCGACTTCCAGCCTTTTTACGGTTTCCCACGGGTGCTCAAAGACTTTTTCCCGTCCGTAGAGGCAAACCTGGCGGGTTGAGGCCGGGTAGCGCCGTGCGAATGCGGCAAGCGCGCGGCCTCCCTCCTTCGAATAGGAAACCTTTGCTTCAAGCGCGTGCAGCCGCTTCCCTTCCACCACGAAATCCACCTCCTCCCTGCCGTCGCTGGTGCGCCAGAAGCGCGGCGAAAAGCCCGCCTTCGCAAGCTCAAGATAAACGAACGTCTCGAACGAGCTTCCATGGATTATTTCAGGGAAGTCCTTCAGCCACAGCAGATGCATCATTCCAGTATCCAAGAGGTACCATTTCGGGCTTTTGCCTATCTCCCCGCGCGCGCTCCTGCCGAATGGCGGCATTCGGCGCGCGACAAACGTCCCTTCGAGCAGATTGAGATAGGATTTGAGCGTGGTCTGGCTTATCCCGACATCAGAGGCGAGGCGCGAAACGTTCAGGAGCGAGCCGGACTGGGCTGCAAGAGCAAAAACCACCCGGTTGAACGCATCGATGTCCGAAATCCTGCCGGCATCCCGCACGTCCTTACGCACGTAGGCGTTGACGTACTGCCAGAGCAGCTCCTTCTTCATCTTCCTGTCCTTTGAAAGCACTATGCGCGGAAAGCCGCCGAAGCGTATGAACTCCTCCGCAAGGGGGACGAGCTCCGCGTTTATCGATTCGGAGTTTTCCGGAAGCAGAACATATTTTTTTCCCTTGAACAGCAGAAACTCATCGAACGAGAGCGGATGGAGCACGAACTCCATGCTCCTCCCGGCCAGGCTTTGCGCGAACTTCTGCTTCATGCCAAGCGCGGAGGAGCCGGAGGCTATCAGCTTTATCTTCCTGTGGTGGTCGTGCAGGAGCTTGATGAACTTGGACGGGTCGATCATGTACTGAATTTCGTCTATGAGAAGGAATATGCGCGAGGAAGGGTCTGCGCCCTTCTCCAAAAGGTAACGCTCAACCCCCTCCGGACCGCTGTTGCAGATCTCCAGAAGGTCGGTTTGCTCAAGGTCCATGTAGAACGTGTTGCCTTTCGGCAGGTCGTTCTCCATCAGGTACTCCATGAGAGTGCTTTTGCCTACCTGGCGCGCGCCGTATATCACCAGCGCGTCGGAAGTATGGAGGTGTGGCCGTATCCGCTCTACCAGATTACGTTTGTATTTTTTCTCTATCATATTAATCAATTACTGCAATTTTTTCATTAGTGCGTTATATAATTAACTAAATAATTTATAAATGTATGCTTTTCTCGTTCATGCGAAGCACCACCGGTCTTCCCGTCTTCGTCATCCCAAACTCCTCGACAATACGCCTGCTCTTACATTTCTTTTAAGCTGGCGGAGTTCAACCATAAGCCTTCCTCAATTTCTCATATTCCTGGCTTATGTCCTCGATGGACGGCATCCCGTGCGTGTCAATCGTGGTCCTAATCGAGGCGTGCCCGGGTATTTCCATCAAAACTTCAATCCTAACCCCTGCCTCGCTTCCCCCGGAACTTCCCGTATTCTATGAACTTTTTTACAGCGCGCATCGCGCTGCTCGGCGAGGCGTACGTGGGAACCCCGTAACTGTCGAGTATGCGGCGGTGCATCTCCGTGTATTCCCCGCCTGTTGAAATTACCACGATGGGTTTTTTCCTCTTATTTGATGCATCAACAATTACTGGCACAACGCGCGAGTCAACGCCCGCGGTCTGGAAAAGGACAACGACCGCGAGAAGGTCCACGTTATTGTCGTTCATCACCGCGTTTATCGCCATCTCGTATCTCGCCGCGTCAGCGTCGCCCACGAGGTCGAGCGGGTTCCCCACGCTCGCGTACGAAGGAATTTTCTTCGCGAGTTCTTTCTTCGTCTCCTCGCCGAACTCCGCGAGCTCCATCCCGTTCTCGACTATGCTGTCTGCGGCGAGAACCCCTGTCCCTCCTCCGTTCGTAATCACCGCAATCCTGTCCCCTGTGCACAGGGGCTGGTCGAAAATTTTCGAGAAGTTGAAAAGGTCGTCAAGGTTGTCCGCCTCTATTATTTTCGACTGCCTGAAGACCGCCTGATAAGCAGCATAACTTCCTGCGAGCGAGCCTGTGTGCGACTTCGCCGCGATCGCGCCCTTCTCCGTGGTGCCTGCCTTGAGCACAATCACGGGCTTGATTTTCGTTACCCCTCCCGCGATTTTCAGGAATTCCCGCCCGCGCTTCACGCCCTCGAGATAAACGACTATCACGCGCGTCCTTTTGTCGTGCGCTAGGTATTCGAGCAAATCCGTCTCGTCAATCACCGCCGCGTTTCCGTAGGAGACGAACTTGCTCACGCCAAGGCCAGAGCGCGCGACCAAATCGACGATGCAGCCGCCAACGGCTCCGCTCTGGCTTATGAAACCAATATCGCCAACGCGCGGCCTCCCCAACTTGTAGATTGGGAGGAAAATGCTGTCAACGCGCGCGGCAGGGTTTAAAATTCCCATGCAGTTCGGCCCTATCACGTTCAAGTTGTACTTCCGCGCCACTTCCACGAGCTGTCGCTCGAGCGCAACGTTCCCGACCTCGGAAAACCCGCCGCTTATGACAACGACCCCCCTTATCCCCTTCTCCCCGCACTCCCTGAGCGCGCTCGGCACGAACGGTGCGGGTATCGCAATCACGGCAGAGTCGATTTTTCCAGGAACGTCGCGCACGCTCGGGTAGCACTTCATCCCGAGAACTTCGTCTGCTTTTGGATTTATCGGATAAACTTTTCCAGCGTACCCGCCGTCTATGAAGTTCTTCGTGATGACGTTCCCGATCTTGTTCGGCTCGCGCGACGCGCCGATAACCGCGATACTCTTCGGGTCAAAGATTGAATCAAGGTTTCTCAACAAACCACCACGAGCGTTTCATCATTCAGAAATTCTCACATCAACGATGGAATAGCCCTTCCTGTGCGCGATTACCGGGTTCAGGTCCAGCTCCTTAATTTTATTATTCTCGTACATCAGTTTCGAAACTTTCACGATGAGTTCCGCGAGCGCGTTCTTGTCAGCAGGCTCGCCCCCCCTGTATCCTTCAAGAAGAACGCGCGCCTTTATCTCGCCCATCATCTCGAGCGCGTCCTCCTTTCCCACAGGGCACGCGCGCATCGAGAAATCCTTCATAACCTCCACGAGCACGCCCCCGAGCCCGAACATCACGAGAGGCCCGAACTGCTCGTCCCTCTTCCCGCCGACAATGAGTTCAAGGCCTGGCCGCGCCATCTTCTGCACCAGAACCCCGTCAACCCTCGCGCCAATTTTTTTCGCGTTTCCCACGACCGCCGCATACGCGCGCCTCGCCTCTCCCTCGTTCTCAACGTGCATCCTCACCCCGCCAACATCAACCTTGTGCACCACATCGCGCGAAATCAGTTTGAGCACGACCGGATACCCTATTGCGCGCGCGGCAGAGAGCGCCTCCTTCTCTGTTCGCGCTAGCCTCTCCTCCACTACCAGTATGTTGTATTTCTTAAGAAGCCCGGCGGCAGCGAGGTATTCCATCCCCAGCCCCTTTATTTCGAAGTGTAGAGCAGGTATATCAGCACGAGCGCAATCAGCACCAGAATGATTATCGCGTACTTGAATATCGTCTGCGAATGATACTCCGCCCTCGAGCGCAGCCTCGTCCACATGTCTATCTTGAATTTCTGCGGCGGGAGCTGCGCGGCCTCCTCCTCCACCGCGCGCGCTGCCTTCACCGCCTCCTCCCTCTGCGCTTTTTCCTCCTTTTTCGCAGCGCGCTTCTCAGGGCTCACGCTCTTGAACCCCTCCTCTGTGAGCATCAGTTCGACCTTTCCGGAGCGAACCTCGTAATCGATGAGATTTTTCTTTACGAGTTTGTAGATGTGGAGCGCGAGGTCGCTGCTCCTCACGTTGAGTTCGCCTGTGAGCGCGCCCACGTCCCGCGTCCCAACAGCGATTGCCTCTATCACCGCGCTGTCCAGCGCGTCGACCTCCTCGCCGCTGCGCGCCTCTGCCTCCTCCAGAATCCTCTGCCCCCCCTCCGTAATCTTTATCTCGCTGTTCCCAGGAGAGGCGAGGATGTCTATGTACCCTTTCAGCTTGAGCCCTCCTAGTATGTTAGCGGTGTCAAAGAAAGAGGAATTGATTTTGCTCCCGAACCTCTCCACCACGCTCTCAGGCTCTATTCTCTGCATGACTACTATGTCGAGAAAAGTAAGTTCTCTCATGACTCACGCACGCCCACGAACAACAACCCCAACAACCTCGCTCGCACGACGCGCTCGTCTCGCACAACACGCGCGCATCACGCGCTCGCGATAGCCTTTATCTACTTAATGTTTAAATACCTATTGATAAAATGTCGAGTCTCACGTTTCTGGGCGGCGCAGGAGAGGTCGGGCGCTCTGGAATTCTTTTTGAGGACGACAAGAAAATACTTCTTGACTACGGAATAAAAATTCACGAAAAGACGGACTATCCGCTCCCTTTCCAGGGCTTCCTGAACGCGCTCATAATATCCCACGCGCACCTTGACCATTCGGGTTTCTCGCCTGCAGCGTACGAGTCACAGAGCCCGCTATGCTTCGGAACGTACCCCACTCAGGCGCTGAGCTCGCTGCTCATAAAGGATTCAATGAAGGTTCAGAAACTGCGCAGGGAGAGGCAGCAGTTCTCCTCTTCGGATTTCAAGCGGATGCTGCACGCGTACGTGCCCCTTCCATACGATACGCGCCACAACCTCTCGCGCTCCAATTCGCGCTTCACGCGAATGGACCATTTGTCGGAGACAAATCGGTCGCTGAGTTTCTCGCTGCGCGACGCAGGCCACATTCTCGGAAGTTCCCTCGTTGAAGTAAATTACAAGAATAAAAAACTCGTTTACACAGGGGATTTCAAACTCGGGGAGACGCGCATGCACAGGGGCGCGCGCCTCATAAAAGATGTTGATGTCCTCATAATCGAGAGCACGTACTCCGACCGCGACCACCCGGACAGAAAGGAGCTCGAGAAGAGGCTTCATTATGAGGTGCGCGAGGTGATTGAGCGCGGCGGCAACGTGCTGTTCCCTGCGTTCGCGGTCGGCCGCTCGCAGGAGCTCCTCCAAATCCTGCACGCGATGAAAGAGGATTTTCCTGTTTATTTGGATGGAATGGCGAAAACCGCGTCTGAAATTTCCCTTGACTACCCGAGTTACATGAAGGACGCGCGCGCGTTCCGAGAGTCCCTGGGCGAGGCGAAATTCGTGATGTTCGAGGCGCACCGCAGGCGCGCTCTCTCTGAGCCGAGCGTCATCGTCTCGACAGCCGGAATGCTCGAGGGCGGGCCTGCGATGGGCTACATCCCGCGCCTGAACAAGAACTCGAAAATTATCCTCACAGGCTACCAGATTCCAGACACGAACGGCTGGCACCTCCTGAACCAGAAGACTGTGAGGGCGGACGGGCTCGAGTTCAAAGTGGAAATTCCTGTGGAATACCTAGACCTCTCAGCGCACGCCGGCAGGAGCGACCTGCTAAAGTTTATAAGCGCAGCCGCGCCAGAGAAAATATTCTGCGTGCACGGAGACCACTGCGATAAGTTCGCGC
>JBFMAP010000049.1:0-6976 GCA_040755655.1 Microcaldota archaeon | reverse complement strand
TGCTCGCGGAAGGGGTACGCGACGATGATGTGAACGCTCCCGAGCCTGTCGAAGAAATGCAAATCTCCGCGCGAGGGAAATGCCGAGCGCGAGGGGTGGGAATGCACGCTCCCGTGGTAGTTCCCGTGCATCGGAATCATGTACAAGTTGATGGATGAGAAGCCTTTCCCGTAAGTGCTCTGCGGGAGCACGAGGACTTCCGAGATGATTCCACGCTTGTTTTTCCTGAGAAGGCCTATGAACTCGTTCGGGTAAAGGTTGCGCGAGACTCCGAGAATCAACTCGAACGCCACCCGCTTTATCCTCACCTTCTCATTTTCATTCTCCTTTTTCATTTCCCCCACGCGCGGATTTCGAATACAAACATTTTAATACCGCCGCGCCCCAAACAGTTTCATTCAATTATTCTGGGGGTGCGTGTTATGAAGAGGTTGGTGGGGATTTTTGCTCTGTTTCTGGCTATGATGCTTCTAGGCTGCACCGGGGGCGGCGGTGTGGGGCCTGGTGGAACTGTCGACGACCTCTCGCTCGTGCCAGAAGGTGTGGATACCGTCGTTCTTATAAAGGTCGCGGATGTGGTGAATGACGCCGCCGTGAAATCGAAAGTCAATGACCTCATCTCGGACATGTCAGAGTACTCCAGAAAAATCTATATCGATGGGAAGTCTCGCACATACGATGACTTGGACGAGTTATGCTCGATATATGAAAGCGAGTACGGGCTCAACCCAAAGTCAATCACGCGCCTCATAATCTTTGGGGATGTGATGCAGTATTTTGGCGGCGCATACACGGGCGGCTCGACCCCTTACATGGGCTTCATCGTGCGCGGCACGTTCGACAAGAAGAAAATTCTGGACCAGTTCGCTGGAAAATACGAGCTCGATGAGTCGAAATACAAGGACATCACGCTCTACACGCAGGATATGGAGTCCGAGAGCAAGCCCTATCTCGCGTTCCCTGACGACAGCACGCTCATATTGGCCACAGAGGAGGCCGTTAAGGACGTGATTGACGCGCGCGCAGGAGGAAAATCAGTCAGGGACGTCGCGAAAATGATGAAAGTATTGGGCGAGATAAACACCGACGCATGGCTCGTGTTCGGAGCAAGGGTGCCATCGCAAGTTAAGGAAGGGTTCAGGAACGCGGGCGAGGGAAGTGCCATTGGCGATATTGACGTGAGCGTGTTCGCAAAGGTGGATTACTTCGGTCTTTCAATCACGAAAAACGGGGAGAACATCGATATGAGAAGCGCTCTGCTTGCGACTTCTTCTAGCGCAGCAGGCGATATATCCGATGAGATGAAGAGCGCGAAGGAGGCGGCCGTTGAGGAGATTCAAAATGTCATCGACAGCGGCAGCGTTCCATCCGAGTACGAGGACATAATGAACGCGCTGAAGACAACCATTAGCGGGATGACAATCGATACGAAGGACGATGTGGTGGTCGTGGGCGCGAGCATGCCGCTCGACGACCTGATACAGTTCTTCACATTCTTTTATGGCTTCGCAACTCCAAGCCCAGTCCCAGCCGGTAATTACGGAGGCTATGAATAAACCAAGTGTTGAAAGGCGATGAGTTGAAGTTCGGCACAGTTCTAGCGGATGGGCGCGTGAGGGGCGCGGTATTCGGCAAGAACGAGAATGAGATTCATTTGCTGGACAGGAGCGCGCGCGATTTTATTGAGCGCGGGGGCGTGATAGTAGAAACTTTGAAGGGCGAGCGGGCGCGCAACCTGAAACTCCTTCCTCCGATTACGAACCCGCAGAAAATCGTGTGCATAGGACTGAACTACCACGAGCACGCCGAGGAGTTGCTGAAAAAACATCTTCTGGACAATCTCCCAAGCATGCCCACAATATTCCTCAAACCCCCGTCCGCGCTTATTGCAACAGAAGAGGATATTGTATGGCCCCACGGGCACGAGGTCGACAGAATCGATTACGAGGCAGAAATAGCAGTGGTGATTCGCGGGCGCGCGAAGGACGTGCGCGAGAAGGACGCGCCAGAGCACATCGCAGGCTATTCGTGCATGAACGACGTGACAGCGCGCCACGTTCAGGAAAGGGATAAGCAGTGGACGCGCGCGAAGAGTTACGACAGTTTCGCGCCTTTCGGCCCTGTGATTGAGACGGACCTGAATCACGCGCGCATCGGAATAAAATGCAAACTGAACGGAAAACTCGTCCAAACCTCGAACACGTGCAGGCTGATTTTCAGCATTCCCAAACTCATCTCCTTTGTCTCGAGCGTAATGACATTATACCCAGGGGACATCATCTCGACAGGCTCGCCTGCAGGCAGCGGCGAGCTCCATCACGGGGACAAGGTGGAAGTAATAGGCGAGGGAATAGGCACGCTCAGGAATTACGTGCGGTAGCGCTGTTTTATTAATTTTCAGCGCGTAATAAAAGCATGCAGAAACAATTCACGCCGCTTGCTGAAAAGAGGATTCCTGAAAAAGTGAGAAGCAAGGAGATGTTTCCGGTTATCTTGGATAAGCTTCCGCACGGCGGCGGAAAGGGGGGATACGGAACTTATTTTGAATATATATCTGCGATCGTAAATGATGCATTTAAAGGCGCGCCGAAAATTGATGAAACGCGCCCAGAGTTAACGTTTGGAGCTGGCGGAACCATGAGAATAAAGCACAAAATAGTGAGCGGGCGCGTGCGGCGTATGAAGCACGAGACAATCGAGACTAAATTCAAGAAGGATGAGATAAATATGCGCAAGATATATCGCAAATATGGCGATGTGGAAAGCCAAATCAGCGCTGAGGCGCAAATTATCCAAAACGAAGAGACAAGGAAGAAAAAAACCGAAGATTTGCTGGATAGATGTAGAGAGCTTAATATGAAATTTGTGGAGATTCAACGTGAGGACGTAAATTTTGAAAAATTAAAACAAGAAACCATAGAAATTGCTCATGAAATCTCGAATCGCGCGCACATTCTGGATAAGCTCGCGAGGTATAAACTTGAGGAGGCTGTGGAATTAATTGAAAAGAATAAAATTTCAGCGGCACGTACCAAATTTGTCTCTTTTGAGAATAGGTTGCAGAAGCGCATTGAATGGATAGACGGTTCTATAGACAAGGCGAAAAAAGGCCTTCGATACCTGAGCGCGCTCTGGCAGAAAGAGTGCGAGTCGCATTATTCAGTCATAACGACAATAAAAAAAGTTGGCTCTATAATCGAGCGTGCGCAGAGCGGACCTAAGGGGTTCACACAACAGCATGCGTGGGGGCGTGCGAAAGAGCTGAGGGATAGCGCGAGATATTTGTTTTGCGCAAGGGATGAGGCATACGAAGCGCGAAGGCTTATGCGGCAAGCCGCAGATGACCTTGGTGACGGACTGACAAAAGAAGGGGTCGAGAAACTAAATGCAGCGCTGGAAAAACTGATTGAGATGAGAATTAAAGTTGAAGATAGGGCTAAAGAAAGGCATGCTGAAAAACTGGGACTGGCAGTCTAAAACTCCTTCTGGTAGATGTGAATCGTCTTTTTGAAGCCCTGCTTCTCGTGGAACCTCTGCGAGCGCACATTCACCACAAAAACGTCGCACGCGAGCCCCTTCAGTTTCTTCCTGCGCGCGAGTTTTTCCATGTGCGCGTAGAGCGCGCTCCCCACCCCCTTACCTCGCGCGCTCTGGATTACATAGGCCCAGTCGAGCCACAAATAGCCAGTGAGGCACGTGAAAGGAGGATTGAAGAGGTATTCCACGAACCCGAGGCGCGCGCCCTTCTCATCTTCTGCAATGAAAATCCTCCCCTCGCGTATCCCCGCGTGAATTTTTCCCTTGTATCTTCCCTCGAAGAACTCGCGCTTTTCAAACTTCTCCGCGACCTCCTTCTGCCCTCGGAAAATGAAATCGAAGTCCGCTCGGGTGGCTTTTCTGATTCGCAAAACAACACCATCAAACTGGCCTGTCAAAGAACGGCGACTTTCCGGTCGCCGAGAGCGGGATGCCCATTATCACGTCGGCATCGAGCGCGCGCGCATTGCCCGCGGCGACGCCTATCCTGTACATTATCCTGTTGTCAGCGTTCAGTTCGCCTGCGAGCTTCGCAGCAGAGCAGAGCGCGATTCCCAAATCGAGGAGGCGCATCGCGCACACAGGCCCCTTGAAATCCCTTCCGTTCTTTTTCGCGCGCAATTTTTGCTTCGCAAAAATGCGCATTTGCGCGGAGCGCAAATTGCGCCGCAAATTGTCGCAGGTTTGAAAACCGCACGCGCCGCAGTCCATGTCCGCCGGAGTATTTCTTACGCCGACGAGCACGAGCGCGGGCGAGTCGCGGAGGTTCTGCGCGTCGCGGAGCCAGCCTTTCTTGTTCATCTCCCTGCCGATTTTCTCCATCTCGCGCGCAATCGCCTCCTTCTCTTTTTCCTCTCCGCTAATGATTTTGCAAACAATGTAATCCTGCCCCTTTGTTTTGGGCGCGGTGCGCGCGGCGAGCACCATCAGTTTCGCGACTGTGAGAAGCGCGTCTGTTTCGTCGTTCATACGTATATCTGCCCACCAAAAACTTTTTAAGGTTTCAGAGAGAGTTCTGCTCGAGGTCGAAACTGAAAACATATTCTTGGGGGGATCGTATGAAAACAACCGTGAGCGTGATAAAGGCTGACGTCGGCGGGTATCCCGGGCACCACAGCGTGCATCCCGAGCTGAAGGAGGTCGCGCGCAAGAACCTCGAGGTCGCGAAGAAGAAGAAAACAATCCTCGATTACCGAGTGAGCGCGTGCGGGGACGACTTGCAACTCATAATGACTCACACGAGGGGCGTTGACAACAAACTCGTCCACGGCGCGGCGTGGGACATTTTCAAGAAGGCGACCGAGGTCGCGAAGAAATTGCATCTATACGGGGCAGGGCAGGACATCCTCTCTGACGCGTTCTCAGGAAACGTGCGCGGCATGGGGCCTGGCATCGCGGAGATGGAATTCACCGAGAGGAAGGCTGAGCCGATTGTCGTTTTCATGATGGATAAAACTGAACCCGGAGCGTTCAACCTTCCTGTTTATAAGATGTTCGCGGACCCGTTCAACACCATCGGGCTCGTGATAGACCCGAGCGCGCAGATGGGATTCAAATTCGAAGTGTGGGACATAATGGAGCACCGCCGCGTGTTCATGTCCATGCCCGAGGAGATGTACGACATGCTCGCGCTCATAGGCGCGCAGGGAAGGTACGTGATTAAGCGCGTATTCCCGAAGCCAGGCGGAAAACTTCCTGCCGACGAGCCTGTCGCAGTCGTCTGCACGGAGAAATTATACCAGATTGCAGGCGAATATGTCGGGAAGGACGACCCTGTCGCCGTCGTGCGCGCGCAGTCAGGCCTGCCAGCGCTCGGAGAGGTTCTGGAGCCTTTCGCGTTCCCGCACCTCGTGGCGGGATGGATGAGGGGCTCGCACCACGGGCCGCTCCTTCCAACTTCTGTTGAGGACGCGACGCCGAGCAGGTTCGACGGGCCTCCGCGAGCGGCCGCGCTCGGGTTCCAGTTGGCGGATGGAATGCTCGTGGGGCCTGTTGACCTTTTCAAGGATATCGCTTACGATAACACAAGGTGGAAGGCGCTCGAGATCGCGGAGTATATGAGAAGGCACGGTCCTTTCGAGCCGCACCGCCTAAGCCTCAACGAGATGGAATACACCACGCTTCCGAAAGTCATGAAGAAACTCGAGAACAGGTTCGAGAAATTATGAAAATAGCCTATTCGGAAAGATTTCTTTACCATTACATGGGCCAGGGGCACCCAGAGAGCGCGAAACGGCTTGATGTTGTAATGGACGCGCTCAAAAAGAATAGTAAATTGAAAGTTGAAATTGTGGAGCCCGCGCGCCTCGAGGAGAAAGACCTCCTGCTCGCGCACGAGAAAAAATTCATCCAGAGTTTGAAACTATTGAGCGCGCGGGAGGCGATGTTCGTTGATAATCCATTCCACAGGGATACGTTTGAGATTGCGAAACTCGCGGCAGGAGGAGCCGTGAGGGCTGCGCGCGAGTGCTTTGGAGGCGAAGCCTCCAAATTTTCGCAACGAAGTTGCGAATGTTTTGGAAGCGGGAAGTTTTCCTTCGCACTCGTGCGGCCCCCCGGGCACCACGCCGGGAGGAATTTCTTCGGTGGATTTTGTTATCTGAATAATATCGCAATCGCAATAAGGAAAATCCAGCAGGAGAAAAAAATTAAGCGCGCGCTCATCGTTGATTTTGACGTGCATCACGGGAACGGAACGCAGAACATTTTCCGCGAGGATGAGGACGTTTTCTACTTCTCGCTCCACCAGCATCCTGCGACGATATTCCCGGGAACGGGGTTCGCGAGCGAGAACAGCGCGCACATAAGAAACGTCCCGCTCGAGCCTGGAACAACAGACCGCGAATATCTGCGCGTTTTCAAGGAAAATTTTGAGGAAATTGCGCGCGCGTTCAAGCCGCAGATTATCGGAGTGAGCGCTGGCTTTGACACGTATGTTGAAGATATCGCGTGCGGGAACCAACTGCTCATCTCGAAGAAAGAAACACACCACGGGATCGGAAAAATAATAAGAAGAGGCGCGAGGCGCGCGCGCTGCCCTGTTTTTGCGGTGCTCGAGGGAGGGTACCACCTGCCCACGCTGGGAAAAAATGTAATGAGTTTTCTGAGCGCGTTCTGAATGGAAGTGAGACATATGACCAGACGAGGATATCAAAAAACCAAAATGAAAGAAGAAATTGCGTATAAATTTGTAGCGAAAAAAATACTTAATAGAGTAGCATCTGGAAAGGAGAAGGTGAAAAAGTTCTCACTGAAAGAGCTGAAGCGCGCGTGAGAGTTTGCAGGATACTATTTTTCATTTGATGTAATTAACTGCTGTGTTGCATAACTCCACGACGTGAAAATTGCCTTTGACCACGAGCAAAAGAGCCGCTCAGGCAAGCCTGAGCCTATTGTAGAAATGAGCCTTCATTCCCATCTCTGCCTTGATGTGGCTCAT
>JBFMAP010000048.1:0-7005 GCA_040755655.1 Microcaldota archaeon | reverse complement strand
CCCCACACCCACAAATTGTCCATCGGTGTTGATAGAGGTCAAATCCCATCTAAATGAGCGAATTTCGCCAGGCAATACGCCCTGAAACTCCGCCAGGTCGCATAAAGCACGAGGATTGGTGCGTATGTTCATCCACGTCCACTCGCCGTTTGCAGATCGCTCGAGATCAAAAGGCAGTCCAAGGCCGCTATGGTAGCAAGTGGGGTAGTACCAAATAGTTGCGTTCAGGTTGTTTTTCACTGTTATGGTCGCGCTTTCGCCCTCGGTGTATTCGAGCTTGTCTGTTTTCACTTCGACATCCGCCATAACACACTGTTTGTTTATGCACGCGCATTTGGGCGTGATGGCAGGGGGCTCTACATCAGGGCATTCTCTCGCGCAATCGATAGGTACCTTTTGTTTGAGAAGACAGATATAACTGCAGGGACAGTGCGAAAATCTCAATTCACAGTCGTCATCGGTTCTGCAAACGCTTAGGTCTGAATCTTCGTTTACAACCGTTACATTCGCGGCTGTTATCTGGAAGTTATACCTGCCGAGATGACCGAACATCGGGAACTCTGCTCTGTATTCAAATTTTCCGCAGACGCGAACTTTCGCGTAGCATTGGAGCGTAAAATCGGATCCAGTACATGTAAGTTCGCTTGCGTTGATATTCCCTTCAATCCATACGTGGTCTGAGAGCGTGGTCCCCTCCCACCAACCGTAATAATCGCCTTCAACGCACACGTTCGTCCCGTTATATTTTTCCGCGTTGGAGATCAGTTCATCAAATGAAACCATTGGAAACAAAGGCGTCTGATTGATTGTTTGATTTGTGGTTTGATTTTGCGGTGGAATTTTTATCGTGCAGCCTGAAATGAACAGAAATAGAAAAACCGCGAACAGCGTTGTTTTGTTCATCAGTTCACCCCCCTTTCCTTATCGCGCTTTTTCCTTTGGAGGTCAGTTTATAAAAAACCCACTTCCTGCCGTCGCGCTCAACCTTCTCCACCATCCGCGCGTCCACGAGTTTATCGAGGTGCTCAACGATGGTCGCCTTGCTCTTTCGAAGGCGCGCGCTCAAATCCGTGGGCGTGCGGTCGCCCTCCTGAAGTTCGCTCAATATTCCGAGGCGCGTGCTTGAGGAAAGCGCCTTGTAAGTTTCCGCAGGGTGCTCCTCTTCCTCCTCGGGCGCGTGCGCCTTTGGGCGCGTGATGATGAACACTATGAAGATTGCGAGGAGAGCGATGAACACGCCGGGCAGTAGAATAAACAGCCACGAGCGCGAGGGCGTGGGTTCTGTTGGTGGCGTTGATGGAGGTTGTGTTGGTGGTTGCGTTGTCGGCGGCTGGGTCGTTGGTGGTGTTGTCGACGCGCCTGCAAGCGCCGGGGTCACGCGTATCGCCGTGCTCGGGTCAGGGCATACGAAAACGCTCTCACCTGCGGAGAGGTACTGCGCGGTCTGCTCGTTGTTGGTGAGCGCGAGGTAGTCGCTCGAGCCGAACCCCACGGTCTGCGTTGGCGTGTGTGTCGCGCACGAGGCGTCCTTCCACACTCCATCCACAGAAACGAACGTCTTGTCCGCTATCGTCTTCGTCTCGCCTGCGTGGTAAGTTCCGCCCCCCTCGCTTCCTACCTGCTTGTACATCGCGCCGGCGATGTAGCTTTCTGCGGCGGGCGCGCCCCAGCCTCCGGTCGCATCTGCGAGCGGGATGTTTCTCTGCATAATTTCCCCTTTCTCTGATGTTACTATGTACGAGGTGTAAGGAGATGGAATCCCGTACCTGTTCGCGAGCGCGGTTACCTCTTCCTTCAACTCGGGGGTCTCGCCCTCGAGCGCGATCTGGTCGAGCAGGAAGCCCACTTTTCTAAGCGCCCACGTGCGCTCAACAAAGTAGTTCGAGCCCTCGCTCGGGAAATTCACCTCATAAACGAACCTCTTCTCAACTCCTGCAAGTTTTCCCGTGAGAATTACGTTCGCGCTCCCGCTTCCGTTGTACCCGCCCGCGAACAGGAGTTGCGTGCCGAAGAAAATGTCAGGGGATTTTTTCGGGTAAATGTCATATGCGACTAGATGCGTATCGGCGAATTGGAAAACCCATCCTCTTTCTATCGTAAGTGAAACATCAGTCAGAAGCGGCCGCGAGATTCTGTTGTAGAATGAGGTGAGCGTCGTCTCTAGTTCCGCGTCCGTTCGTATGTATGTTGGAATCCCGTCCCCGAAATCGTTCGCGAGCTTGTCCAGCAACTCGAAATCTATGTCCGCGCCCACGCCGAACGGGAATATCTTCCAACTCCCGCCTTTCTTCTTCAACTCGTTCACTATCATGTCCCGCGTGTGCCCTGTGGTGTCCTCGCCGTCCGTAAGAAGCACTATGATGTGCGGCCTCCCATTATCCGAGAACTGCCCGACCGCCTCGAGAAGCGGGTCGTAAATGTTCGTCGCGCCCTCTGCCTCCAAATCGTTCACGAACGCCTTTCCGCTCTCCACGCTTGCAGCATCCTTAAGCGTGCTCGAGAATGCGCGCGTTGTTGTCGAGAATGAGATTATGTTGAATTTGTCGTTCTCGCCCAAATGCTCGAGCGAGTACGTGAGCGCCTTCTTCGCCTGCTCGAGTTTCGTCCCGTACATGCTGTATGAAGTGTCTATCACGAAAACAATGTCTTTCGGGCTCGCGGGCGCGTCGGCGAGCGATGGATAAACGAACAGCATGAAATAGCCCTCATTTTCGCGCTTGCTCGCGAGCACCTTCACGTCGTACTCGCGCTCTGTAATCCCGTAATAGAGTTGGAAATCCTTATCAGGAATTTCCTTTGAGTAGTAGGTGATGCGCGCGCTCCCCTCGCCGCTGCGCGTGACAGTTACATTGTGCGTTGGCGAAATAATGAACCCGAGTTTCCCTGAAACCGTCAAATTCACCTTAATGTCCACGGGGTCGATTGGTTTCGTGGTGTATCTCTCAGTGCTCAGGGGATACATCAGCGAGCTCACGCCCCCGCTCTCTGGAATGATCTGCTCGTAGGTTATTTGCACGCGCACCGTTTTCCCGCGCGGGAGCACGACGCTGCTCTGGAACATGTCCCTTCCAACGTACTCCAGAAGAGAGGCCTCCTTGCGCGCGACAGCGTACTCCTGGTATATTCTCTTCGCATCCTCCTTCCCGAGCATCCTTCCCTCGTAAACCTTTCCGTCAACAACAAGTGCGAAGTCCCGCACGCCACCGGCAGGAACAGGGAACACGTACGTGCCCTCAATATCGCGGTAGCCGTCGTTCTTGAACTCCTGCTCCACGTGCGTGACCGCGTATTCCCCGCTGATGTCTATCGTAACGTAATGGTTCAGAATAAGCGGATACGGCTCATCCGGGTGCGGGGGCATTATGAAGCCGTCCGCGCGCGCAACACCTGCAGAAAACAGGAATACAAGCAGCACAGCAAGAACAATATTTCCAAGTTTCATATTCGTCACCGAACAGTTTTCTCCGCGCGATTTAATAAGGGTTTTCTTTTTGTTCGGCGGGCGCCGAACAATCCTTCAGCCTCTCCGGAGCGCGGTTTCGCTTATCTTAACAAGCCGCAGCATAGCATCGGGTATGAGTTCCAGCACGCGCTTTCCTTCGATTCCAAACATTTCTGAACTAATTTTCTCGCCACCTACCAATTTATTCAGCGTCTTTGCGAGAAGACGGTCCACGTCCCCCTGCCTCACGTCCGAGCACTCCTTCCCAAGATAGTCCTTGTAAAACCAGTACACGAGGCGGGCGAGCTCGCGCGCGTTTATCTCCTCCTTGCTTTTTGATTTGAGGGGTATGAGCGAAAAAAGCAACTCCTCCTCTGCATAAGGTTTTCCTCGCTCTGACGCCTCCCTGCGTTCCTCCTCCGAAGCCATTATCGGCAGCGTGTATGTAAACGCATTTCTGTTCGGCGGCATGACCGCCCTGAACCCGAGCACGCTGTCGTGGAACGCGGGCCGGATGCGATTGCGCAGTTCGCCCTCTTTCCCTTTCACGGAGAAGTCAGGCTGCTCTATCTCCCCGAGCACGTAATCAATGCCACTGTGGCCCAGTTCGCGCGAGCGGTTGTCCGCGCTCTTCAACAATTCGAAGAACAGCCTCGTCGCGACTCCGGTCTTGCGTTCGCTTTCCTCGACGACCACGATGTTGTACATCACGAGGTTCATGCCCTCTATGAAACTCCACAAACTCGCGCCAACGACGTCGCCCCCGCCTTTCGCGCGTTTTTCATTAAGCGCGACCTGCACGAACCACGAGCCGCTGTTTTTGTCAAACAAATACTGCAGAAACTGGCGCGCGCTCTCAATCTCTTCCGGTGGAAAGTTTTTCTGAAGCAGTGAATACATCTGGTTGAAATATTTCCCATAAATGTCTATGCTCTCTATGTCCCCTGGCGCGAATTTGGTTTCTGAGAACGCGAACATTTTGCCGAAATGCCCGCCCGCGAGCGCTTCGAACATCTCGTCATAAAGCCCTTTTGAGAACAGTTCCTTTGAAAGCCGGATTACTTTCACATCCTTGCGGGGAAGAAAATTTTTTCAATGCCGACAACAAGTTTTTTCTCGCCTTTTTTACCATGCGTGATAATGGTTTTCTTCTCTTCCGTAGTTAATGGGACTACGCTATCCACCTCTTTCCGCTTAAGATTCTTGCTGGAATGCGAGTTCATAGACTTTATTTTATGCGCCCCGGAATATTAAAACCTGCGCCCGATTTCGCGGGGATTACAGAAAAGAATATAAATAGAGCCTTCCTAATCTACCCAAGACGGAAGGAAAGCCTGACGGTGCTGTACGGTTATGCTGCATTTGCAGACGGACGGACGTTTCAGTGCTATTTCTTACGTTCTGGAGATGAAAACATGGCATTTGGAAGAGGAGGTAGAGGAGGTTTTGGCGGCGGATTCGGGGGAGACTCTGGTCCCAAGCCAGTGAAGGTCGGAGACGAGCTCGATGTCACGATCGAGGCGATCGCGTCGAAGGGTGACGGAATCGCAAAGATTGAGGGCTTCGTGATATTCGTCCCGAACGCAAAGGAAGGGGAGAAGATAAGGATAAGGGTAACCGACGTTAAGAGGAGCTGCGCTGTCGCCGAGAAGGTCGGATAGAGCGCGGATGGCTGAACCTTTTCTGATTTTCTTTTTCTTTTATTTTATCATCCAGCGGAGCGGGCAAAGGTTTTTATTCACTCGCGCGCAAGTAGGTCAGAGTGATGATATGGCAAAGAAAAAAACTGCGAAAAAGGCGAAGCGCTCTGCCGCTAAGAAGAAGAAAATGTATTACTACGGGAAGAAGGAGAAGCGCGCGAGCGACTTCGGCTGCCGCTAATTCCTGATAAAATTCGGCTTACATTTCTCGTTTGTTACAGGGTCGAAGTTAGCGAGCGCGGTTTTCTCGAGCGGAATAACCACGCGCGACACCATCCCATGCAATGAAAAGGGAAGCCTGATGAGCCTCATCTCGCCTGCAGTAACCCACTCGTCAATTAAAAATCCCTCGTCATCGAGTTTGCGCGCGAGCCTCGTTCTTTCTCTTTTGCTCATTTTTTTCGCCTCCTCGTCCATCACGTGAATGTGCATTCCCCTTCCTGAGTAAGTGATGCGCAAATCAGCGAACCTTCGCTCGAGTTCCTCATAAAGTTTCGCGCACTCCTCCTTCACCATCTCAAACTCGCGCGCGCAGAACGCGAGCCCCTGGTGCCTCCTCATTTTCTGCGCGAGCGTGCCGTGGATAGGGCACGTGACGTTCTCAGGGTCGAGGTCGAACGCGAGCTCCTGCCCTAGGAAATTTTTGCACCCCCAGCAATTTTTGCGCTGCGTCCTGCACCTCTCGCACGCGCGCAAACTCTTGTAGTGGTTCCTGTCGTAATAAACCCCCTCTGGGAGAAACCGCAAAATCAATTTTCGCACGTCCTCGTAACTTTTGTACTCATCAATTAAAATCGGCTCCTTAATGTCCGCGGCGAATTCTTTTTTGAAAATGTGCGTGTGCCTTCCAATCACGACCGCGTAAACCGTGTTCAGGGCGTCGCGCGCATCCCAGAACCACCCCGCGACGCGCGTGAAATCGAACTCGCGCGAGTAGAACTCCTCGCGCTCGGCGAGCGTGGAGTATCTCAAACCGCGCGGGAGATGATAGCGTTGGTGCTGATGCTCGTGCTCGCGCATATTTTTGTATGCGCGCGAAAGGAATATAAATGGGTTTTGATATAACGATATACTAATTCTGTTCAGTTGTGGTGATATGAGCGAGAGTCAAACCAAAGAAGCACGTGATAGGCTAGAGAGCATAAGAGTTGGCGCGAGCCGCGGTGGGATTAACGGAGACAACATGAAGTATCTTAGGGTTTATTTGCTTTGGGGCGACCCGGAGATAAAGAACGCTGCGCTGAACACGTTGGAAGAAGTAATGGAAACCGCGCTTAAAAACTCGAAATCAACCGAAGGGACGGTGAAGAGCAACGCGAAAAACCTCATTACTAAATTGCAAAACGAGTTGGTTCCCGACCTCGAGCATATGCTCGCCCAAAGTTACGCGAACGTGAAGGAAATAAAAATCTACGATACGAACACGATGGGAGCGCCTCGTTTGTGTATGGTTGTAACGAGCGTGGAGGTCCGCAACCCTGACGAGTGCGTAAACTGCATAAAGGCGCTTTCCAGCCTAAGGGCGGATTCGTCCCTTCCGATTCTGGTTGCGTTCGCTGAAGCGAGTGGCGAGGGAGCGGAAAAGGTGAGAATCGCTGTCGCTGACGGAGTAAGGAATTTCCCGCGGGAGGAAGCGGTGAAAGCTCTCGGAAAGATGCTGAGCGAGGACGGTAGCGAGGCTGTTCGCACGCGCGCGCGTGTTAGCCTCGAGCAGAGGGGGGATGTGCGCGCTGCGGGATATATCGCACAGGCGATGGTAGACAAAAAAATTGAGTGGGGATGTGGTAATACCTCGCTCTGCAACATAGTCGAGAAGGGCGTGCGTGAGAGGAGTATAACCTGGGAGGAGATGTTAAAACTTCG
>JBFMAP010000047.1:0-7025 GCA_040755655.1 Microcaldota archaeon | reverse complement strand
CGAGCGCGGCAAGCGACTCCGCGTAATTCCCCCTCGTTTTCTTGATTCCAAATACCTCGCGAACAGCGCGCGTGCTGGGAGGGAAATCAAACGAAACCACATCCACGAGCCCTTTCAACTCGCGCGCTTTTTCAGGCGCAACAAGCCCAGTGTGCGCGATTATTTTGTATTTTTTCTTGAGCGCGAGAATTTGCTTTTTGAATTTGAGAAGCGGGACCTCCCCATTCTCATCGCACCCGCCGCTCAATAGCACGCTCTTGATTCCCTTCCCATGCTTCAGCACGCTTATGCCTGTCATCTGTTCCAAATAGTGGTGATTGCAGTGCGCGCAATTGAGCGCGCAGCGCGCGCCGGTTATGCTCACCGCTCGCGTTTTGAAAGGAAAGACGAACTCGACCTCATTCATTGCACCATCTCAAATTCGGCTGGCGCGCGGCTGCTACTCCATCAAGCCTTCCAACCGGCGTGGTGAGCGGCGCGCTCCTCACGAGCTCAGGCGGCTCGTTCGCTATTTTTATCATCGCGTCCGCGAACTCATCGAGTTTCTCCTTCCTTTCCGTCTCTGTGGGCTCTATCATCAGCGCCTCTGGCACGACGAGCGGGAAGTAGATGGTGGGCGCGTGGTGCCTGTAATCAAGCAGCCTCTTCGCAATGTCCATCGCGTGCACGCCCTTCTCTGCCTGCCTCTTCGCTGATAGGACGAACTCGTGCGCGCACACCCTGTCGTACGGTAGTTCGTAATGCGGCTTGAGTTTATTCATCAGATAATTCGCGTTCAAGACGGCCATTTCAGAAACCTCCTTCAGTTTCGGCCCGAGCGCCTTTATGTACGCGTACGCCTTAATCATTACCCCGAAATTCCCGTAGAACGAGCATACTTTCCCAATAGAATTCTTTGATTTCCATTTCAACGAATATCTTCCATCCTTCTCATTCTTCACAACGCGCGGAACAGGCAGATACTCCTCGAGAAACTTTTTCACGCCCACAGGCCCAGAGCCAGGACCCCCGCCGCCGTGTGGCGTTGAGAACGTTTTGTGCAAATTAAGGTGCATTATATCAAATTCCTGCTCTCCTGGCCTCGTGATTCCCATCATCGCGTTGAGGTTCGCGCCATCGCAGTAAAGGAGTGCGCCCTTCTCATGCACGATTTCAGCGATTTTACCAATCTCCTCCTCGAAAAGCCCGAGCGTGTTCGGGTTCGTGACCATCAGCATCGCGACATTCTCGCTCATCGCCTTCCTCAACTCCTCCAAATCAATTCCCCCGCGCGCATTGGATTTCACGGTCGTGATTTTGAACCCAGCCATCGCCCCGCTCGCAGGATTCGTGCCGTGCGCGGTGTCCGGAATTAAAATCTCTTTTCTCTTTCCCTTGAAATATTTTCTCGCAATCATCACAGAAGTTAGTTCCCCGTGCGCGCCTGCAGCAGGCTGCAGCGTGAACGCGTCCATTCCGGTGATTTCGCACAAATCCCTTTCCAACTCGTACATCAACCCAAGCGCGCCCTGCGCGTCGCTCTCGCGCGCAAGCGGGTGGAGCCCTGCGAACCCCCCCAATCTCGCCACATCCTCGTTCACTTTTGGATTATATTTCATCGTGCACGAGCCGAGCGGGTAGAATCCAGAATCCACGCCGTAATTCATTTTCGAGAGTTCGATGAAATGCCGCACGACCTGCGCCTCGCCCAAGTCAGGCAAAGGCAACTCGGTTCTGTTGAACGGCTCTGGAAGCTCGACATCCGATGTGGGCACGTATTCTGAATTTCTCCCCTTTAGTTCGAATACGAGTTTCGCGCTCATAGAACCGCCTTCACCACGCCCGCATACTCCTCAACATCCTGCTCGCTATTTTTTTCAGTGCAGCACACCAGCATCCTTTCCCCTCCCAAATCAATTCCAGCGTGAATTCCCTTTCTCGCGAGCGCGCCGATTATTTTCCTGGGCTTCGCAGGGCATTTCACTACGAATTCGTTATAGAACGGTTTCTTATTTTCAAGAGTGAAACCAATCCCGCATAGCCTGCGCTGGAGTTCGTGCGCCCGTTCATAGGAGAGTTTCGCCACGTTCCGCAGTCCGGTTTTGCCCATCAGCGAAAGATAGACGGTTGCCGCGAGCGCGCACAGCGCCTGGTTCGAGCATATGTTCGAACTCGCCCTCTCCCTGCGGATGTGCTGCTCGCGCGCCTGCAGCGTCAGCACGAACCCCCTGTTCCCTTTCGCGTCAGTTGTGATTCCGCACAGCCTTCCGGGAATTCTCTTCATCTGCTCCTTCTTCACTGCAATATACCCCAGAAACGGCCCGCCGAAACTCACCGGATTCCCGAGCGCCTGCGCCTCTCCTGCAACAACATCAGCGCCGCATTCCCCTGGCGGCTTGAGGAGCGCGAGCGAGGTCGGCTCGACAACGCACGCAACGAGCAGCGCGCCAGCCGCGTGCGCCTTTTCAGCAAACTCCTCCAACTGGTGAACGTTCCCCTCAAAATCCGGGTTCTGCACCACAACGCACGCGGTTTTTTCCGTAACCTCACTCCTGATTTTAATTCCGTGTGCGTCGCAGTATGTTTTCAGCACGCGCTCGTAATTCGGATTGAGCGCGTTCAGCACCGCAATTTCATTTCTCCCTGTTGCATCGCACGCAATGAACGCGCTTTCAGCGAGCGCGCTCGCGCCGTCGTACATGGACGCGTTCGCCACATCCATTCCCGTGAGAATGCACATGAAAGTTTGAAACTCGTATATTGCCTGAAGCGTTCCCTGGCTCACCTCTGCTTGATATGGCGTGTACGCGGTGTAGAATTCCGAGCGCGAGACTATCTGCCCGACAGCGCTCGGTACGTAATGGTCATACGCGCCCCCTCCAACGAAATATCTCATTGGCTTGTTCTTTTTCGAAAGCGCGCACATATGCACGCTTAACTCGAGTTCGCTCATCGGTTGGGAAAGGTTCAGTTCCCTTTTCAGTTTCGGCTCGAACCCCTTGAAAAGCTCCTCTATGCTCCTCGCGCCTATGCTTTTCAGCATCTCCTCTTTCTCGCTCGCTGTATTCGGAATAAAATTCATCGAGTATCACCACGTGATACGAGATATTTTGGTCGAATGGCGATCTGAGCCGCGAAGCGGCGAGTTTGGCTTAGTGAGCCTTCGAACAAATTCATTTGAGCCCCTCTACAAATTTCCTGTACTCCTCCTCGCCCATCAAATTGTCCATCTCCTTCGCGCTCGCGATTTTCAATTTCGCAATCCATCCCTTTCTCTGCGGCGACTCGTTCACGAGTTGGGGCGAGCCCTCCAATTCTTTATTCACCTCAATAACTTCGCCAGAAACTGGTGCGTACACAGGCGAGGACGCCTTCATCGAATCAATTATCGCCATCTCCTCGAACTGCTTCACCTTCTTGCCTATTTTCGGCAAATCAATGGAAACCACGTCGCCCAAATGGCCCTGCGCGTAATCCGTGATTCCCATTGTCGCCGTATTCCCGCTCAACTCGACCCATTCGTGCTCTTTCGTGAATTTCATTTCCCATCCCTCCTATCTCTTATAAAACCTCGTCGTCGTTACGGCAGCATCGCAAACCTTCTCGTGAATTTTTATCCCGATGTTCTTTTCTTTCGGGTGCTCCGGCGGCACGAAGCACAGCCCGAGCGGCTTCCTGAAAGTGGGCGAGAACGTTCCGCTCGTAACCACTCCGACTTTTTCCCCATCCACAACCACGTCATTCCCGTGCCTCGGGACCGCGCGCTCCGTCAGCTCAAACCCGACCATTTTCTTCGTCGGCGGCTTCTCCTGCAATGCCTTCTTTCCTATGAATTCCTTTTCAAACGCGACGGTCCATTTCAGCGGAGCCTCGAGCGGCGTGGTATTTTCATCAATGTCGTTCCCATACAGCATATAACCCGATTCCAGCCTCAGCGTGTCCCTTGCGCCCAGCCCCACTGGCGTTATTCCATGTTCCTTTCCCGCGTCCATGAGCGCCTCCCAGAGATGCACCGCGTTCTCGTTGTCCAAATAAATCTCGAACCCGTCCTCGCCAGTGTATCCAGTGCGCGACACTACCGCATAAACGCCCGCCACCTTTATCTCCGCAAAGCAGAACCTGTCCATCGTGTTCAAGTCCGTCTCGGTGATTTTCGCGAGAATTTTCTGCGCGTTCGGGCCCTGGAGCGCCAACTGCGCGACCTCGTCGCTCCTGTTCTCGACCTCCACGCCCTCCAGTTTCTCCTTCATCCACGCGTAATCCTTGTCAGTGTTCGACGCGTTCACCACTATCATGTAATTGTCCTGCGAGAACCGGTACACGAACAAATCATCCACGATTCCCCCGCTTTCGTAGCACATCGGCGAGTAGAGCGCCTTCCCGTCCCAGATTTTTCCCAAATCGTTAGTTATGAGATTTTGAATCTGCTCGAACGCGCCCCCCCCGCTCACGTACACCTGCCCCATGTGCGACACGTCGAAAAGCCCGCACGCGCTCCGCGTCGCCAGATGCTCCTCAACGATTCCCTTGTACTGCACAGGCATCTCCCATCCCGCGAAAGGAACAATGCGCGCGCCGAGCGCCCTGTGTATCCTGTAGAGCGGCGTTCTTTTCATAAGCAAGTTCGACCTCTAGCACTGTTATAATGCGATAGTTCTGTAAAATTATAAAAGGCTTTTGTTGCGCGCAACTTTGCTACGAAAATCCTCAAAAACCACTACTTTAGGAGCAGGCGAGGGAGATTAGACGCAGACGATAAGGATAAAAGAATTGAGGGAAAAGAGAAACGCGTGTTCGAAGAGTTTGAGCATTGACGGGGAGAAAATGGAAAAAACAGAGGAAGAGGCAACAAGCAAATTCGAAGCATTAAAGAACCGTAAATATTGGAACTTCTGGCCTGTCATATGCCGCACGGGTTTTGAGAGTGTTCAAATAATGCCGGATGGGAGTTGTAAACTTAACAGATACTATTGTTTTAGGAGAGTATCCGCCCAGATTGATTCAGATTATAATTTCATCGAATATCATGCTGATTTAAACGTCATAAATTTTTTAATTCTTTTTCTTTTTTTGACATTACCAGGATTAATTTTTATTTATCTTTCTGGAAGAAATAATAAAGCAGATTTGGCTTACGAAATTAAATGTATTGTTGAAAAAAAGAAGATGTATTCTATGGCACAGTTTGTAAAAGATGTTTATTGGAAAATAAGGAGGGGTGTAGAAGAGTATATACGTTTTTTTCTAACTTAGATAAGCTGGAAGGAAAAAGGGTGGAAAACGAACCAGCTTGCTCCCCAAATCATAAAAAACTACTACTCTAAGAGCAGGCGAGAGAGATTAGGCGCAGAATGGACTTTATTAGCAAAGCTGTTGCGCGCTAAAGACTGTCTGCTGGAATAACCCGAGCTGACGACGAAATGGATAAAACACTTAAACATGTAGCGTATACAGATTGATATGGGTATTAGACTCGATGATGTATGCATTGTACTTAAAGCAGCTCTAATGGGCGTTTTACTCTCCGTTCTTCCCGCTATTTTTGCCTATTTCCTTACGCTTAACCTAGACCAAATTTTATACACCATCATAATCTTCTGGTTTGCCGGATTTAGTCTTTATCTATTCAATGAAAAACTAAAAAGGCAAAGCAACGTGTCGCAAAAAGGAGTCGAGTTTCAGTATGGGGTTATTCTAGGTTTACTGGGTAGTTTTCTCATAACTGCTTTTGATAAAGCTCTTTCCAGACAATTTTGTTACGATGTATATGGATGTGGGCCGTGGTACTATGTCTTAGGATTAATTGTTTGGATTTTTCTCACGACGTATACTTGGTATACATACAAGGCTTATTATATAGATAAAAACACTCGACGAAAGAAGTAAAAATCTACTAGTATATATAGTTCCGAGACAAATGGACATTATCCAAATGATTTGTGGTCTCGGCTTGCTTCTAATTATTCTAATTATACTGAGTTATATTTTTTGGCTTTGGATGTTTATTGAGGCACTAAAAAGAAGAGATACGTTATGGATTGCCCTTTTTATAATCGCATTTCTTACTGGATTCTTAGCTTGGCTCATTCCACTATTGTATTATTTTATAGAGTACAGGAGAAGATAGAGAATTTAGAGAATTCGTATTGTTAACAGTTCGGTTCAGAGACACGCTTATCGCTTGTGTTCGGGTGTTATAAACGAAGAAAATTAAAAAACCAACGAAGAGAGTGACACTACATTATATCGTTACAAAAATAATCAACTCGCGAATTTTAAACTCAGACTTGATAGATATTGATTTCAGAATAATAGATAGAATGAGAGATGAACTCTTATTCCCACGCGGAGATTTTACTGAAGAGGAGTTACAGTATCTAACCACCAAATTTAATCTTGCAGTAGACCGCAGTAATTGTCTTAACTACTTAGAACCGATAATCGCTGCATATCGCGAATATCACGAGAAGCGCTCACAAAAAGGAAAAGCGTTGATATCCGAGATTGTAGGAGATATCGAAAAAGAATTGGGTACTAGCGTTCTTTCAGATGAGATTGTTAGAATAGATCACCTACGTCCGTATGATGAAGTTTTGAATATATTGAGCCGAATGCAGGGTAGATTTTCATGGGATTCTGCCCAGCCATCTTATCATACACCCCCGCCGCCTTATGAGAGAGAAATCGAAGAACCAGAACAATCACGTTCAAGTTTTGCTAAGATAGGCAAGTTTTCTGCTGTTTTGATAATAGTAATTCTGGCTTTTTTTCTAGTTTATCTTAGCAATATTTTTAGAGATACTAGTCCTACCCACGGAACTGTTTCTCAGAATCCATCTCTCAATAAAACTTTTTCATGTGGAAATGGTAGTCGGGTATACCACGATAAATGCATACCACGGATAGCGTGTAGTGATGGGACGTTAGATCCCGAATGTTCGAATGAGAAACCGTATCAGTGCATAAACGGTACTTTGATAAAAAATTCAAGTGTGTGTGGATGTCCATCGGATTATAGGCCAGACGGAGATTCGTGTATACAAATT
>JBFMAP010000046.1:4399-7059 GCA_040755655.1 Microcaldota archaeon | reverse complement strand
AAATCAAAAAGCTGCGGGCCGAGGATTGAGACCATCGCGCGCTCGAGCGGAATTTTGTTGTTAGCGTTGAGCACAAACGCGGTCGTGAAATAGCCGCTGCGCGCAGGGGTGAAGTCAGACGCGAGCATCCCCGCGAAATGCGAGAGGAGTATTTTCGAGAACGCGAGTTTTATCCTGAAATATGCGAGAACCCTTTTAATCCTGTACGCCATCGCGACGTTTATGCAGAAGTAGAAAACGAACGCGAACGCGAGCAGTAGAAGGTTGCTGCGCGAGATTATCCTGAGCACCTCGCCGACATCGGCGAAGTAGAGGAGCGCGGCAAGGAGCGCGAGGGATACCGCAAGCTGTATGATGAACGATTTTTTCATTCTACCACTCTTTATCACCGGTCACCGGACAACTGAACAAAAGGGGCCACAGCCGAGATTTCCGCCGAACCGCAGGGGGGCTCCGCCCCCCTTCAGTTCCAGGGTCCAATTTTTCGCTTACGCGAAAAATGGAGCATTTGTGCGAAGCACAAATTGCTCCTCCTGATCCCCCCAAGCGGAGGAATCCATTTTCTTTTGGGACATCGAAAGACCTTTTCTTTTCAAAAGAAAAGGGATTTCGTTCGAACTCGGTCTAAGGGGTCCACAGCCCCTCGTGCTGCCATTACACCACCGTGGCCGCGCGTATTATTTCTGTAACACTTCTTTATAAAAATGAGTGGGTAGCCCGCGCGTTCCAACAATTCTCGGGAGCGCGCCCCAGGCGGCGATTTTTTTGTTCTTTATTATGAGCGCGCCGCGTATTTTCAGTTTCTTGGCGAATGAAACCGCGTCTGGAAGCGAGCCCTCGCCCTGAACTATGTTCCCAATCGCGGTTGCGGCTGCGTCCGCGACGCACGCGCTCCTCGCGACTGCAACCGCCGCGTCGGCATCGCCAAAACTGAGGGAATGCCCCACTGTTCCTGAACTCGTGCAGATTCCTATGGGACAGTCGGCTGGCGAGACCTCGAAACCGATTTTTCCGGAAAGAGGCGACTTTCCCGCGTATATTGAAATTTTAATTTTCTCCCGCACGCTAATTGCGATGTCCCCGCCGTTCTCCACAACAACGCTTTTCGCGCCCGCGCGCGCCATGTCCCCCAGAACGCAATCAGCGAGCGCGCCTGCGACCGCTGCCATCGGGCCCACGCCGGCCGTTTTCGCAGCGCGCGCCATCTCCTCAACTATGCGCGGCACGCGCCTCACCTCGACAGGCTCGAGCGATGATAGGAAAAAAGGTTCGCGCGCGATATACCCCTCTATTTCCGCGCGGTGCTTTAGTAGCGAATCATACGCCGTGTTGAAATATTTCTCATCGTCGCACTGGACGTACAGGTTCGAATCCATGAAAACAAGGCGCTTTCCCTTCAACACGCACCCACGCCCAACCGCTAGCCAAGGTATCTCACTGCCTTCACAGGGCAGTTCTTCACGCACTCCAGGCAGAGAATGCACTTGTTGAAATCGAACCCGATCTTCCAGTCCTTCCCGAAGCCTATCGCCTCTGGCTTGCAGAGGGTGACGCACAGCCCGCAGCTCACGCACCTGTCAGGCAGGAAAGTGATTGTGCTCTCGAGCTCCTTCACAGCGACCCCGCGCCTCTTGAGTATCCGGATGAACTCGCCTGTCTTCTCCTCGTCGGCCTCTATGTTGCCCACTATGCTCCCGCCGCCCAGAGTGAGTTCGGTCGAGATTATGTTGAAAACAACTCCAGTCTTCAGTATGGTGTCCGCTATTATAGGGTCCTTTGTGACGCTTCCAGGAACCGTAATCAGCACGCGTTTTCCCATTGTTCCACCATTCAATCTCGCATTTTCATCAATCTATCTTATCAAATTCGTCAAATATTTCAGCGTGACCACGCCCACGAGTTTCCCTGCCTCGTCAAGGACGGGCAGCGCGGAGACTCCGTGGTATTCCATCCTCCTCACCGCGGTCTCTATCGACTCCTCCTTTTTCGCCGTGATGAGGTCTTTCGTCATTATCTCGGAGACCTTCGTTTTTTCCGTAAGAACCGCGCGCGCGATCTCCCACGCGGTAATCATGCCCACAGGCTCCTTCGCCTCGTTCACAACGAGCGCGTGCTCCCTCCTCCCCTCCACAAGGAGTTTCGCCGCGGATTTCACGGAATCATCCGGCTTCAGTTTGAGCGCGTCCTTCATGAAATTGCCGACCATAGGGATGGCGTGCTTCATCCGCTTGAACGCGCGCTCAGTAGGCAGCCGCTCCGCAGGCGTCGAGAGTAAGAACTTCCCCTTCTTTATCCACTCCTTCAGGGCGTTCGCCACCTCGCGCGCCATGTGGTAGCTCGAGAGCGAGGAGGCGCGCACGGTCCTCCCCTCAATCTCGATTTTACCTGTTTTCAGTTCTGCATAAGTCGCCTTCTTCAACGGCGGGCGGTACTTCCCCACAATCCCGTAGTCAAAAACATTGATGGTTATCTCGCTGTCCTGTATGCCGGTTTTCTTCGCGAGCCCTGCGTTGAGAATCGGAATCGGAATCCCCACGCCCACGAACATGCTCGTGCCGTACCTGAGCACGCTCGCGCCCCTGAGGTATTTCTGGCTCATCCCCTTTAGGTCGCCCTTCACCATCATCGTTCCCATTCCCGACTTCGGGTCGTGCTGCGTT
>JBFMAP010000046.1:0-4389 GCA_040755655.1 Microcaldota archaeon | reverse complement strand
CTCGCCCACAACGTACCCCACCCCTCCGCCCAAAAAGATGCGCGTGCCTATTCCTATAGTCTCGTAATCGATGTCGTTGATGAGCGGGTTGAGCGCGCCTGAGCCCGAGTAGGAGAGGTTTCCGAAATTGGGAAGAAGCATCCCCATTCCGGTGTAAAGCGTTTTTTCCGATGAGTTCGTGGCGCAGTAGTATTTCTGGTAAACGTTTCTCGGATTGAGGAGGACCGCCTGGTTTATGTCCTCAATCGTTATCTCTGTCCGAAGGTGTTTTTTCGGGTGGCAGTCAGTTCCGTACGAATTCGCCTCGAGCGTTATTGTCTTTTTCGCCACCAAATCCTCGATGACGTGGCCGCCGCCGTAGTCCATCCCATCGACTTTCGAGTGCTGGCTCGCGCCTATGTAAACATCAACAGCAGCCATTCCAGGATACGCAGGAACGTCGTTCAGGTACACCTCGCCCCCGCTGAACTTCATAGGAGGCTCGGAATGCCCGAAATTGAGGAAAGCGCCTGACGAGGACATCATCCCGAACGTTCCAGTTGTAACCACATCCACGTCCTTCGCGGCTTTTTCCGTGCCGTCGCGCGCGACAATCTCCTTCATCTCCTCTGCGGTCACCACGACCGCGTCGCCCTTCCTTATCCTATCGTTGATTTCTTCTATCGTCTTTATGTTCGGGCTTGCGCTGCCCCCAGCGCCAGCGCTCGAACCTCCAGAACCGCCCATAGCCATTGCCCCGTTAAGCATGATAAAGCGTGAATGCGCGAATACACGCTATCTATAATATATCAATCTTAAAAGCTTTTCTCGCTGGAAAATAAGCGATGCGCGTGATGGGATGGAAATCGTTTTTCTCGGGACAGGAGGGGGCAGGTTCAACCTCGTGAGGCAGGTCCGCGGCACAGGGGGCTTCCGCGTGAATGCGCGCGAACTCAAAATGCACGTGGACCCGGGGCCAGGCGCGCTCCTGCGCAGCCTCGAGCTTCGCCAGAGCCCGCTTGAGCTGGACGCGCTCTTCGTCTCGCACTCGCACGTCGACCATTCCAACGATGCGAACGTGCTGATTGAGGGGATGACCGAGTACACGCGAAAGAAAAGAGGAGTCATCATCGCGAGCCCTGAGGTTCTTGAGGGCGGGCACGCGTACATCTCGAAATACCACCAATCTCTCCCGAAAAAATGCTATTCCGTTGAGCCTGGCGACACGTTGGAATTGAACGGCGCGCGCATCGAAATCACGCCAGCGCGCCACGACGCGGAGAGCGCGGTCGGGTTCAAACTCCGCGCGGAGGGAAAAATTCTTGGTTACACGGG
The DNA here is from genome assembly GCA_040755655.1 of Microcaldota archaeon. Taxonomy (GTDB): domain Archaea; phylum Micrarchaeota; class Micrarchaeia; order Burarchaeales; family JBFMAP01; genus JBFMAP01. The sequence continues at coordinate 3,075 of JBFMAP010000046.1, read as the reverse complement.
CGACACGGAGTATTTCGACGCGCTCGGCGAAATTTTCGCAGGCTGCGACCTCCTCATCATAAACAACCTGCGCCCGCGCGACAACGGGATTCCAGGGCATCTCACGAGCGACGGCGTGATAAAGATATTAAATGTCGCGCGCAATTTGTCCATGGGACAAATGCGCATTTGCGCGAAGGAGCGCAAATTGCGCCCAAATAACTCGCTGATAACGCACCTCGGCATCGAATTCACGCAGAAACTGGCGCGCGAGGAAGCCGCGCGCATCACGCGCGAGAGCGGCATCGAGACGCGCGCTGCAAGAGATGGGATGAGGGTGAAACTTTAATCAGGTGTTTTTTTGCCTCTTGAAAAATACGACAAATCGCTCGAGAAGAAATGGCACGAGAGATGGGAGCGCGAGCGCACGTACGCGTTCGACCCCAAGGACACCACGCGCCCCATCTATTCGATAGACTCGCCCCCTCCCTTCACGAGCGGGGATTTGCACATGGGCCACGTGCTTTCTTATGCTTATTTCGATTTCGTGGCGCGGTTCAAGCGCATGCGCGGCTATAATGTTTACTACCCGCAGGGCTGGGACTGCCAGGGCTTCCCGACAGAGGTGAGGGTCGAGGCGAAGTTCGGCAGGAATCTCCCGCGCGCGGAATTCAGGAAGCACTGCGTCGCGTGGACAGAGGAATACATAAAGAGGATGCGCGGGCAGATGAACGCGATGGGGCTCTCGCCGGACTGGAGGTACGAGTACCGCACTATGGACCCGTCCTATCACAAACTCGTGCAGTACTCGCTGCTGAAAATGCACGAGAAGAAACTCATCTACCGCGGGGAGCATCCTGTTTTCTGGTGCCCGCACTGCGCGTCCGCAATCGCGAAGGCCGAGACAGAGGAAGCTGAGCGCGAGACAACGCTCAATTACGTTCGTTTCAAATTCGCCAAACCCGCGAAAGGAGTTGAGCATCTCACGATAGCAACCACTAGGCCTGAACTCCTTCACGCGTGCGTAGCGGTTTTCGTGCACCCCGAGGACGAGCGCTATAAGAAATATGTCGGGAAAGAGCTTGTGGTTCCAGTTTTTGGCCAGACAGTAAAAATAATGACCGACGCGGACGTTGATAAGGAGTTCGGCACAGGAATAGTGATGGTGTGCACTTTCGGGGACAAAATGGATGCGGTGTGGGCGTACAGGCACAAGTTGAAAATAATAAAAAGCATGGACGAGCGAGGAAGGCTCATAAACGCAGGCGTGTTCAACGGCCTGAAGGCAAAGGAGGCGCGCGCGAAAATCCTTGATAAACTGAAACACGAGGGCGCGCTGGAGAAGAGCGAGAAGCTGAAGCAGGTGATAAAGGTTCATGATAGATGCGACCATCCGATCGAACTCATCCTCTCTGCGCAGTGGTTCGCGAAACTCAAGGGGTTCGAGGATGAGATTGTGCGCGCGGCGAAGACGATGAGATGGGTCCCGGAATTTACTATTCAATATCTGATAGACTGGGCGAACTACATCGAGTGGGACTGGGTGATTTCCCGCCAGCGCGCGTACGGAACTCCCATCCCATTCTGGTACTGCGAGAAGTGCGGGGAAATCATCACGCCGAAATACGACGAACTTCCGGTGAATCCGCCCGATGTCAAAAAGAAATGCAGGTGCGGGGGTGAGGCGACTGGCGAGAGCGCGGTGTGCGACTGCTGGGTTGACAGTTCAATCACCCCTCTTGTGATAAGCAGGTGGACAGAGGACGAGGAGTTTTTCGCGAAAACCTATCCCTCCTCGCTGCGCCCGCAGGGGACGGAGATAATCCGCACGTGGGCGTTCTACACCATCTACCGCTGCCTCATGCTCACAAGCAGGTCTCCCTTCAAGGAACTCCTTCTCAACGGGAACGTGCTCGCGCCCGACGGGAAGAAGATGAGCAAGTCGCTCGGGAACGTTATTCCGCCTGACTCGCTCATTCAGCAGTACTCCGCCGACGCGGTGCGCCAGTGGGTCGCGCTCAGCGGCGCGCTCGCGAAGGACAGGCCGTTCAGTTACAAGGACATCCAGTTCGCGCAGACGTTCATAAACAAGCTCTGGAACGCCTCGCGCTTTGTGGAGTCCGCGCTGAAAGATTACAAGCATTCAGAAAAAACGCCGAAACTGCGCGCGTGCGACAGGTGGATTCTGAGCAGGCTCAACCGCCTCACCAAGAGCACGACGGAGAATTTCGAGAACTTCGACTTCCACGCCGTCCTCACAGCGGTCCACGAGTTCTTCTGGCACGAGTTCTGCGACTATTACCTCGAGGACGTGAAGCACCGCCTGTACCAGCAGGAGGTTTATGGCGAGGAAAGCAAGCGCGCTGCGCAATACACCCTTAACACGGTGCTTCTGGGCTCGCTCAAACTCCTCGCGCCCATAATATCCTTTGCCACGGAGGAAATCTACCACGAGGTTTTTGCAGCGCGAGAAAAGAGCAATAGCATCCACCTCTCGAAATGGCCCAGTGTGGATGAGAAAATGATAAGCGAGGACGACGAGTCCGCTGGCGCGCTCCTGAACAAGATAATCGCGGAGATAAGGAAATTCAAAGCTGATAATAAAATGCCCCTGAACGCGGAGGTGGAAAAAGTCTCGCTCTCGCTTTCAAAAGAAGAGGCGAAAATGCTGAAACTCATCGAAGAGGAGATTAAGGCTGTGGGGCGCGCGAAGAAAATCGAGTCGCGCGACCGTTTTGCGGCAAGCCGCAAAAGGTCCATTTTTCGCGAAAGCGAAAAATTGGAGGGCGAGTTCAAGGTCGAGGTTAAGAAATGAAACTCCTTTTCATCACATCCAACAAAAACAAATTCCGAGAGGCCGAAAGGGTTTTAAAAAGATACGGCATAATACTACTCCACGGTTCCGTCGTATGCCCGGAGGCCAGAGCAGAGACTTGCGAGAAGGTTGCGCTTACTTCTGCCGGTTGGGTTCTTGAGAAACTCAAAAGACCGCGCGCGTTCATACTTGAGGACGCCGGCTTGTTCATCCGCGCGCTCAACGGCTTCCCGGGCACGTACTCCGCGTGGGTTCACCGCAAAATCGGCAGCAGTGGCATA
>JBFMAP010000045.1:0-7076 GCA_040755655.1 Microcaldota archaeon | reverse complement strand
GAGTTTGGGCAATGCGTGCGAAGAAAGACGTGCCAGTGCTCACCTTCAACAACTTTCTCTCCCCAAACAACCCAATGCCGTTTCTATCCATATTGCAATCCCTTTTCAAACGCCTTGAGCAAGAGTGCGGGATACCTGTTGACATAGAATTCGCGATAGGCTCGCGCAACGGTGAGGGAGGAAAGTGGAACGGCATACTCAATCTGCTCCAGGTGCGGCCTGCTGCGATGAACCAGCATGTGCGCGTTGAGCTTCCCAAACAAGCACCGAAAGAGCAGACGATACTCTCGAGCGCCGCCACTATGGGGAATGGGGAGATAAAAATAAGGGACATCATCCTTGTGCTCCCAGAAGAATACAAGAAAGCGGAGTATCCATCACGCGTTGCGATGGCTATCGGGAAAATAAACGAGCGCACGAGGGAGGGTTATCTCTTGGTACTCCCAGGAAGATGTGGTACGACAACAGCACAGCTCGGCGTGCCAACGGCGTTCGCGCAGATATCGAACATGAAAGCGCTTGCTGAATTCTCAGCGCTTGGAATGACCCCCGAACTTTCTTTCGGCACGCATTTCTTCGGGGATTTCATACAGCACGGCGTGCTTTACATGGCGGTCGAACCAGAGAAGGAGAGAAAAGAAAAGGACGTTCTAAATTTCGATTGGTTCCGCACGCAGAAAAACAATTATACGGGCGAGTACGACAATGTTGTGAAGCACGTGAAGTTAGAGAAACCAGCAACAGTTATAGTAAAATCGACGCCAGAGGAAAGGAAAGGATTGGTTTATCTCTAAACAACCCTTACCTCTATCTTTCCGCCTGATTTACTCTCGACCTCACTTTTGAATTTCTGCGCGTCAGCCATGCCGCCTGTTCCGCTGATTTTTCCATAATGCATCGGAATTGCGAGCTTTGGCTTGAGCGCGAGCGCAGCGTCCGTGGCCTCGCTCGCGTCCATCGTGTATGTGCCGCCGACTGGGAGGAGCGCGATGTCCGCGCGGACGTTTTTCATCTCGGGAATGAAATCCGTGTCGCCTGCGTGATAAATCCGCACACCGCCAAACTCGATTATGTATCCCACGCCGACGCCCCTCGGGTGGAACGATTTGTTTATGTTGTACGCAGGAACCGCTTCAACTTTCGCAAACCCAACCTCCTTCGCATCACCTTCACGAACAACAATAACGCCTGCACCTCCGCCAATTTTATTTGCGCACGCGCTCGTGGTTATTATTTTCGTGTTTGCTGTTCTTATTTTTTCGACGTTCGCGCAGTGGTCGTAGTGGTCGTGCGTGATTAGAATGACGTCTGCTTTTTTCGGATTAGCGGGCAGAACATACGGGTCGATGTAGATTGTTTTCCCCCCGCTTTCGAGGAGCGCGCTCGAGTGCCCGAGCATCGTTATATTTACATTTCCGAAAGAGATTGCGCCAACCATAGCCCCACCTCCGTTTGAACCAACGCCGCCAACGTTGTCTCTTCCAATACAACCGAATAAAAACAGAAACGCAAATGTGAGGACGAGAAGCTCGACCCTCATAGTAATAGTTTGGGGCATCAATATTTATATATGGCGCGCGTAATTCTTTCGTGGTATCGATGCCCAAAATCCTGCAGACAGGAATACCAAAACTAGACGAGATGCTTAGCGGCGGGGTCGGCGAGGGCGGGGCGATCCTCCTTCTCGGGACACCAGGCATAGACGCGACGATGTTCGCGTGCCACATGCTCATCCACAATCTCAGGAAGGGCGCTAAGGGGCTCTATTTCGTCGGCAACAAACTGCCCCAGAGCGTGCAGGAGAGCATCGGCAGGACCACGTGGGGCGCCGGAGTGTGCCAGAAACTCGTTTTCATAGACGGCTTCTCAGGCTCTGTGGGCATGAAGTCAGGCGCGCGCTACGTTGTGAAAAACCCGCGCGACATCGCCTATGTTTCGGACACGTTCATCGGCGCGATGAGGGACATGGACAGCAACACGTTCGCGGTGTTCGACTCGCTTTCAGATTTGTTCGGGGGCGCGAGGGAGGCAGAGATAGTGGAGCTCGCGAAGAAATGGCTCGACGATGCCCGCAGCGCTGAAATAACATCCGTATACCTTTTCACGAACTGGAACTTCGACGAGGGCACGATAAAGAGCCTCACTGACATTTTCGATTATGTAATCGACCTGCAGTCAGTGGAGGAGAGGATTCTCCTGCGGAATTATTTCTCCGTTTCAAAATCCCCTGGCGGCGCTGGGAAGACCGCAGTCCCTTTCAGGGTCGGCGCTGATGGCATCGCGGTTTACATCCCGAAAATTTTGGTGACAGGGCCTTACCACGCAGGAAAATCAACGTTCATCCACGCGGTGAGCACGAAAGCGGTTTCAGTGGACAGGCTGGGCACGACAATCGCGCTCGACCACGGATACATCGACTACGGCGAGCTGGTCGCTGACCTTTTCGGGACGCCTGGGCAGGAGAGGTTCAGCTTCATGCTCGATGTCCTCAACAAGGACACGTTCGGGGTTATTGTTCTCGTGGATTCGACGGAAACGGACTCGTTCCAGCGCGCAAAAGAAATAATTCAGCACACGACAGGATACGGAATTCCCTATGTCCTATCGGCGAACAAGCAGGACCTGCCAGGCGCGCTCAGCATCGAGGAGATAAGGAAGCAGCTCGAACTGGACGAGAGCGTGCCCATAATAAAAACCGTCGCGCAGCAGAACAAGGGATGCATCGAGTGCATCTCAGCGCTCACGAACCTAATAATCGCTAAAGGAAAAAAGCAAACGCAGGCCGGTAGGTGAAAAAATGCCCGAAGACATAAAGATAAGACTGGAGGAACTCCTCGGAGAACTCGCCTCATCAGCAGGCGACATAGAGGCGTCCGCTGTCGTGAGAAGGGATGGATTGATGATTGCATCAAACCTCCCTTCAAGAATTGATTCGCACACGATTGCTGCGATGACAGCCGCGATAGTTGGGACAGCCGAGACATGCTCAAGCGAACTCAAGAGGGGGGACTTCATGCAGGTGATTGTTGAAAGCGAGAACGGAAAAATCGTCTCCACAGGCGCGGGAAAACTCGCGATACTCGTGTGCCTTGTGAAGCCCACAGCGAATCTGGGGCTGGTGCTTCTCTCCATGAACAGGACTGCTGATAAGATTGCGGAGATTGTTGGAAAATGACGGTGGGTTGATGATGCGCAGCGGGATAGACGAACTGGACGACCTCATCGGAGGGGGCCTGCGCGACGACGCGAACATTTTGCTGATGGGGCCGCCGGGACAGGAGAAAACGCTTTTCGCGCTCCAGTTCGTGAACGAGGGCCTGACGATACGCCAGCCGTGCGTGTATCTCACAACAGACGTCTCGCCGGCAGAGGTTGAGTCAAAGGCAGGCGAGTTCGGATGGAATTTCCCGAAATTCACAGGGAACGGGCTGTGGTTCGTTGATTGTTATTCATGGGCGCTCGGCGCGAAATCAGCGCAGAGGAAGGACATAATGGTGCCAGGCCCGAGCGCGCTCAACGACCTTTCCATAGGACTCGCGCAGGCGCTTCAGGAGGCGTACAAGCCAGCGCTCAAAAGCAGGGTGGTGTTCCAAAGCCTCTCAACGCTGCTTTTATATAACAATCCTGACATAGTCTTCCGGTTCACACAGGTGATAGGCGCGAGGCTGAAGTCCGCGCAGGCGACGACGCTGTTCATGCTCGACACAGGGATGCACGATGAGAGGGTTCTCGTCACGCTGAAGCACCTCGTGGATCTCATAATAGAGATGAAGTTCGAGAGCAACAAATGGTACGTCTCGGCCCCGCTGAGCGGGCTCACCGAATGGGTGAACATCCGCTCGACGAAGAAAGGGCTGGAAGTGCTCAGATAATGGTGTGCCGAATGCCCGAAGACATAAAGATAAGACTGGAGGAACTCCTCGGAGAACTCGCCTCATCAGCAGGCGACATAGAGGCGTCCGCTGTCGTGAGAAGGGATGGATTGATGATTGCATCAAACCTCCCTTCAAGAATTGATTCGCACACGATTGCTGCGATGACAGCCGCGATAGTTGGGACAGCCGAGACATGCTCAAGCGAACTCAAGAGGGGGGACTTCATGCAGGTGATTGTTGAAAGCGAGAACGGAAAAATCGTCTCCACAGGCGCGGGAAAACTCGCGATACTCGTGTGCCTTGTGAAGCCCACAGCGAATCTGGGGCTGGTGCTTCTCTCCATGAACAGGACTGCTGATAAGATTGCTGAAATTGTCGGTAAATAGGTTGTTCGTGATCCAGATGAAAGAGGAAGAACTCGAATCGCTCATCGCGAAATTCAGGAAGATAATCGGCCCTGTCGCTGACACTCTCGCGAAGGACGCTGCAGCAGAGATAGGCGCTCTTTCTCCTGACGGGAAAATTTCCCTGAAGAGCGAGGACCATTACAAGATGCTGATGATTAAACTGCGCGAGAAATTCTCGAAGGTCATCGGTTTTGCCGCAACGACCGGCATAATGGGTGGTGAGTTATGACGAAAATAGACAAATTGATTGCCTATCTCTCCGAGAAAAAGCACAAACTTGTGCAGGGCTACGTCGTCGCGCGCAACGACGGGATACTGATACACTCCACGCTCAGGGAGACCGACCCTCACCTCGCCGCAGTGATGGCCGCGATAATAGGCTCGAGCGAAACGTTCATTCAATCAACAGGCGCGCACGTGAGGAACGTGACAGTGCTCATCGAGTCAACGGAAATAAATGTGCTTATGACAGGCACTGGAAAGTCAGCGCTTCTCGCTGTCATCACGAGGCCAGATGTCGAGACATACATGCTCATCCCGCACGTGCAGGCAGTGTGCAACGGCATAGCGAAAATACTCGATTAGACTGTAGTGATTTTTTGAAAAAATCAAAACGCGCCCCGTCTGCCCCAAGGGTTCCGAGAGAGGCGCCGCAGGGGAGCGGGGCGGCGTCGGCGCTTGTTTCCGACGAGCGCGTGAAGACAGGGGTGCCGGGCCTCGACCAGATGATTGACGGGGGGCTCGAGAGGAACAGCGTCGTGCTCGTAGCAGGCGAGGCAGGCACAGGAAAGACGACGCTCGCCCTCCAGTTCCTTTACAACGGAATCACGAATTACGATGAGCCGGGCCTTTACATAACTTTCGAGGAGCAGAAGGGGATGCTGCTGAAGCATATGAAAAATTTCGGCTGGAATTTCGACGAGCTCGAGAAGCAGAAGAAGATAAAATTCCTGAGCTATCCCCCGCACGAGGTTGACAAGTTCATAGCAGAGGGCGGGGTCGTGGAGGACATGATACGCGACCTCGGGGTGAAGAGAGTTGTCATCGACTCGGTGACATCGCTCCTCCTTCTCTACGAGAACGAGTACAAGCGCCGCGAGGCGTTCATAAAAACAATTGAGGCGCTGCGGAAGTGGGGCTGCACGACCCTGCTGACTTCAGAGGGCGAGGGCGGCGCGCAGCACGAGGCGCGCGCGCGCTTCGGAATTGAATTTCTTGCGGACGGGTTCGTCATGATTCACTCCATACGGCGCGGGGACGTGAGGGACCTCGCGCTCGAGGTCGTGAAACTGCGCGGGATCAACCACGACCGCAAATTAAGCCCGCTGAAAATAACGCCAAAAGGGGTGAGCATTTTTCCCACACAGCCGGTCTTCGGCGATATAAAATAAAAAATACGCACTCATTCACCTTCCGCCGATGAGCACATTTCTTATCCTTATGTGCGGCCCCCTGTCGCCGACGTTTATGCTCTGGTCCATTTTTCCGCACATCCCGGGATGGAAATCGCTGCTGTCGCGCGCGACAGCCTCAACGGATTTCAGCGTCTTCAGAATCTCGCCGCTGAGAAGGATGTCGCGCAGAGGCGCGGCGAGCTCGCCATCCTCGATCAGACAGCCCTCCTCGGCCGCAAAAACATATTCGCCTGTTTTCGGCATCACGCTCCCGCCCCTCATCCCCTTCGCGTAGATTCCGTTTTTAATTTCGAAGAGTTCCTCGTTTTCCCACGTTCCCCTTTCAATGTACGTGTTGCTCATCCTTATAATCGGCGCGTCCGAGTATCCGGACGCGCGCGCATTCCCTGTGGAGCGCGCGCCGAACTCAGCACCGCTCTCCCTCGAGTGCAGAAACCCGCGCAGCACCCCTCTTTCAACCATAATTTTCTTACTCGCGCGCACGCCCTCGTCATCATAATCATAGCTCCCGAACGCGCGCGGCGCGGTCGCGTCGTCGCAGATGGTTATCTGCTCGGATGCGATGCGCGCGCCGAGCTTTCCCCTCAAAATTGAGTTGTTCGCCATGAGCGCATCGCCCTCGCACGCGTGCCCGACAGCCTCGTGCGCGAGAACCCCGGCAAGCCTCCCGTCAATTATCACAGTGAATTTCCCTTTCGGAGGAAGCCTCGCGCCCAACGCCTGAATCGCCTTTTCTCTCGCGCTTGCAGCCTTCTCCCCGCTCCGGCGCAGAATCTCGTATCCGGCGCGCGCCCCCATGGACTCGCTCGCGCGCTGGAGCACCGCCCCCTCCTTCGCGATGGCGCTCATCCCCAAAAAAGTGAAAACCCTCTTCTGGAAAATTTCCGCGCCCTCAGAACTCAGAAAAACGTGCTTGCCCGCCGCGTCGGAGTAGGAGAGCGCGGTGTTTTTTATGCGCGCGTCGGCCCTCATCTCCCTTTCCGCGCCGAGCACGAGTTTTATCTTTTCCTCCACATTAACATCGCGCGGGTTTATTTTGAATTTCGTTTTTGTTTTCGCGCGAACAGGTTTCTCATCTGAAAGCCTGCTCTTCCCCTTCGTGAGTTTTGCGAGCCTGACCGCCTTTTCGAAAATCTCCCCAACCTTCCCGCGCCTGTTCGCGCTCGCGAAACCCCACGAGCCATTTACTAACACGCGCACGCCGAGCCCCCACGCGCTCGCGCTGATTACGTTTTCGACCTTTCCGTCCTTCACAATTATTGACGTAAACGGGCCTGAATCAATGCGCGCGTCCACGTAATCCGCGGGGCAGGAGTCAATCAACTTTTTTATTTTGTCAATCACTGAACCACGCGCGTAGGTTTATTCAATCTCTGTTT
>JBFMAP010000044.1:2948-7227 GCA_040755655.1 Microcaldota archaeon | reverse complement strand
TAATTCCTATTAAGTGCGGGGAGTGGGATGTGCACCGCAGGTGCGCAGACGATTGCGCTGCGCGCGAGCGGATTTGAACCCACGAAGGCACTAAGCCACAGGCTCCTGAGGCCTGCTCTATAGACCAGGCTCAGACATCCCCGCATAAAATGGGGCTGCTGAGATTCGTCCTCCTCGCCCGCGTGCGGGCAATGGGATTGAACTCAGGTCGCCGGCTCCCGTTCGGCTCCGCGAGTTCGCGAGCGCGAGCATCGCGAAAAAGCCGGAAGCATACCAGACTAGCACACAGCCCCGCGTTGTGCATTTAAATTTATAGGGTAATTAATTTAACGGTTTTCAAAGGGTGGGATTTTGGACGCTTATTCGAACATCAAGGAGCATGTTGCGGGTTTGGTGCATTCCGCGTGCTCGAAACTGAAATACCCCGTTGCGCGCGAGGAGGTTCTGCGCTCGCTCGAGGAGCCGAGGGACGCTTTCGGGGATTTGGCGTGCACGCTCGCGTTCGAGCTCGCGAAGAGATTGAAAACTGCGCCGCGCTCAATAGCCGAAAAAATAAAAAATGAAATCGCGAAGGACGAGAGAATCGAACGAGTTGAAGTTGCGGGCGCGGGCTACATAAATTTCTTCTTCAACTACGCTGTTTTCGCAGGCGAGGTCATTGAAAGCGCGCGGGGCGAAAATTTCGGCGCAGGCGAGAACAAGCGCGCGAAAGTCCTTGTTGAATTCCCTTCGGTAAACCCGAACAAGCCCTGGCACGTGGGGCACATGAGGAACGCGATTCTCGGTGATTCCGTCGCGCGCGTTCTGGAGCGCGCGGGATACGAGGTTGAGCGCGAGAGTTATATTGATGATTTGGGGCTGCAGGTCGCGCAGAGTTTGTGGGGCTATCTTCATCTCAGCAGCAAGACTGAGGGAAAAATAGACCACTGGCTCGGCGAGCAGTACGTCGAGGTGGCGAAAAGGATGGAGGATGCGAAAGTAGATTCGGAAGTTCGCGAAATCATGAAAAAACTCGAGCACGGCGAAGGGGAGGTTGCGGAGAATGCGCGCGCGCTCACTGAAAAGTGCGTGCTCGCGCAGCACGAGACCGCGTTCAAACTCAAAATTTTCCACGACGTTCTTATTTGGGAGAGCGACATCGTGAAGAGCAACCTTCTCAAACTCGCGCTCGAGAAGATGCTCGCGAGCGGCGCTGTCGCGCGCGAGAGCGAGGGAAAAAACGCCGGCTGCACTGTAGCGAGGATGGAGGGCGAAGAATTTGAGAATATGGAGAGCCCTGACAAAGTGCTCGTGCGCTCTGATGGTACTGCCACCTATACAGGGAAGGACATAGCGTTCCAGATGTGGAAGTTCGGCATTCTTCCATTGCAATTCAAATACAAAAAATTCCTCGACCAGCCGAACGGAAAAACGCTGTACTCCACAGCGCGCGCAGGTGAGAACAAAAATTTCGGAAAAGCGAAAATCGTCATCAACGTCATAGGCGTGGAGCAGAAATACCCCCAGCGCGTCGTTTATTCAGTTCTTGAAAACATGGGCTATAAAAACGAGGCGAAGAATTCAATCCACCTCTCATACGAGCACGCGTGGCTTCCTGATGAAAAATTCTCAGGTAGGAAAGGCACGTGGATTGGGTATTCCGCAGATGAGGTTGTTGATGAAGGGATTAAGCGCGCGCACGCCGAGATAAAGGAGAGGTTCAAGGATATGGGCGAGGATGAGAGGAAGGAGATTGCGCGCGTGGTGGGCGTGGGCGCGATACGTTTCTCGTTCATACGCACAACACCCGAGAAAAAAATAATTTTCAAATGGGAGGACGCGCTCAACTTCGAGGGTGACAGCGCGCCATATTTGCAGTATTCTTATGCGCGCGCGCACCGCATAATTGAAAAATCAGGAGAAGAAAAAACGAAAAAACAAAATTGCGCGTTGCTCGTGACTAGCGACGAGAAGAAACTCGTAAAAACTCTTGCACGATTCCCATTTGTTGTGGAGCAGGCTGCGCGCGAGTACCGCCCGCACATCATCGCGGATTATCTTCTCGACCTCGCGACCTCGTTCAACAAATTTTACACTTCGTGTCCTGTGCTGAGCGCCGAGGAGGGGCTGCGCGACGCGAGGCTTGCTCTCGTTGAGGCGAGCGCGAACGCCCTGAGGATAGGATTGGACTTGATCGGAATAGAAGCGCCGAGAAGAATGTAAATATATTAAACTTACACTGCATACTACTCACTACTCGCGCGATTTGTTCGGCGACAAGCTTCGAGCTCCGCTCGAAGACAATCTTTGCCTACGGCAAAGATGCGCATTTTTCCGCAAGGAAAAATCGCGTGCCCATTTTTCGCGGAACGAAAAATTGGGACCGAACAAAAGCGCATTTGCGCGAGCGCAAATTGCGGGCCTGTGGCGCAGCCTGGATAGCGCGGCAGCCTTCTAAGCTGAAGGTCAAGGGTTCAAAATAAGATCCCTTTTCTTTGCAAAGAAAAGGTCTCTTATTATCTCCCCAAAAGAAAATGTTTTCTTAGGGGAAGGGAAATTCTCCCGTTCACTTCGGGGGGAATCAGGAGGACCAATTTGTGCTTGCGCACAAATGGTCCATTTTTCGCGAAAGCGAAAAATAGGACCCTGAAACTGGGGAGGGGGCTCGCCCCCTCCGCGGTTCGGTTCCCTTCAGGCCCGCTTGAATTAACGCTCATGGAATTGGTGGGAAAATGGAAGCGAAGATAAAACAAATAACCTCGCTGATGGACTTGGTCATCAATGACACATCCATCCCGAAGAATGTCAGGAGGGCTGTGAGCGAAGCTAAGGACAAACTCGAGAGCGACGACGAACTCGTGGCGAAGGCGAGCGCGGCAATCTACAAGCTCGACGAAGTGAGCAACGACATCAACATGCCGATGCACGCGCGCACCCACATCTGGACGCTATTAAGCGCGCTCGAGACGATAAAAGCTGAGTGAGATGAGACCGAACCTCATCAAAATAACCGGTACCAAGTTTGAATCGCGCTTTCTATTTTAAGCAGCATACGCTATGCCGTGCCGCGCGCGAGCGCGGCTTTTCGTGTGTGTTTGGTGGTTTTGTGGAGGCGGAGCAGATTTTGAAGCGCTTTGCCGAGCGCGACGTTCTCCTCACGCCGGGCGCGCTCGAACTTCTGCAGAACTCCGAGGACGCCGAGGGTGCGATAGAACGGATTCTCGCATCAGAACTTTTCGTTGTTGATGAGGAGGCGGTAAAAAAGTTCTCTAAAAAAGAGGAGGAGAAGAAAATACCTCTTCCTGTCGAGGTTCACCGCTCGTCAGATTTCAAGCCCCTTGCGCGCGAGCACAGCGCTGACATAAGGTTCGACCCGAAAGGCGACGTCACTCGGAAGTCAAAATGCACTGGCACCGTTGAGGATTTCGTGGGCTATTTCAGGGACAGGCACAAGCGGCTCGGGGCGATGCTGCGCGCGCGCCAGAGCGCAGGCGGGGTCGTTCCTCTCAAATCGCTCAAGGGTTACGCGAAGGGGACAGAGGTAAGAATAGTAGGAATGGTCTCGAGCAAGAGGATAACGAAGAAGGGGCACCTTCTTCTCGAACTCGAGGACGAGGAGAAAACAGCGAAGGTTCTCGCGCTCAAAAGCGAAAGGGAGCCAGAGCGCACTACTTTCGAGAACGCGGGCAAACTGCTTCTCGACGAGGTAATCGCAGTTGACGGCAGAGTTTCCGACCCGTTCGTGATTGCGCGCGAACTCATGTGGCCCGACGTGCCGATACGCGCGCAGAGCGTGATAAAGGAGGACCTGTGCGTCGCGCTGATGTCGGACTTGCACGTGGGCAGCAGGTTCTTTCTCGAGGAGAATTTCCAGCGGATGCTAAACTGGCTGAACGGGGGCGGCGAGGACGCTGAGCAGAGGGCTCTCGCAGGACGCGTGAAATACGTTCTCATGGCAGGCGACATCGTGGACGGGATTGGAATCTATCCGCACCAGGAAAAGGAACTTGTAGTGCGCGACATATACGAGCAGTACCATATGTTCGCGCGCTTCATCGAGGACATACCCGATTATGTCGAGGTCGTGGTCTCGCCGGGGAACCACGACGCGGTGAGGAGGGCCGAGCCGCAGCCCGCGCTGCCGGACGAGCTTCTCGGGGATTTGAAGGGCAGGGGCAACGTGCATCTGGTCGGAAATCCCTCGATGCTCGAGATTGAAGGGCTGAAGACGCTCGTGTATCACGGAACGTCGCTCGATTCAATAATCGCTTCGCTTCCGGGATTGAGTTACCAGTATCCT
>JBFMAP010000044.1:0-2938 GCA_040755655.1 Microcaldota archaeon | reverse complement strand
ACCCCATAGTGCCGGAGGACCGTGACTACATGGTGATAGAGGAGGTGCCTGACCTCATCCACATGGGGCACCTTCACAAGAACGGATATACAAATTATCACGGGACGGCAATAATAAACTCAGGGACGTGGCAGGACAGGACTGAATTTCAGGTGAAGCAGGGGCACGTGCCCACGCCCTGCATACTCCCGATTTACGAGATGAAGTTCGGCTCCATCAAGTTTGCGAACTTCGCGGTGGCAAAATGACGTTATCCATGAAGGATTACTTCGACGAACTCAACTCGAAACTCGAGCGCGCGTACGGGGTCGCGAGGAGCGCGCGCGCCAAGAACTTCGACCCAGAGGCCGAGCCGGAAATTCTTCCTGCGAAGGACATCGCAGCGCGCGTGGAAGGAATCGTCGGTCCCCCTGGGATAGCGGAGGGGATACGAAAAATCGGGTTGGACCGCCCGCGCGAGGAAATCGCGTTCGACATAGTGAAGGAGATTCTCGAGGGCAAATACGCGGACGCAAAGGGCGCGAAAGACGAGGACAGACTCATAGACCAGGCGGTGCGAACAGGAGTCGCGATTCTCACGGAAGGCGTTCTCGTCGCGCCAACCGAGGGAATCGCAGGCATAAAGAGAAAAAGGAATCCAGACGGCAGCGAGTATCTCTCTCTTTATTTCGCAGGCCCCATAAGGAGCGCTGGCGGGACCGTCGCCGCGCTCAGTGTCGTCCTCGCTGATTACGCGCGCCGGCACTTCAAGCTCGCGGAATACCGCCCCACTGAAACAGAAATCGAGCGCTATGTCGAGGAAATAAACCTCTACGATGTGCGCGCTGCCCGTCTCCAGCACAAGCCCACTGATGATGAAATAAGGCTCATCGTGAAAAACTGCCCTGTATGCATAGACGGCGACCCCACGGAGGAGTTCGAGGTCTCGGTCTACAAGGACATTGAGCGCATAGAGACCAACAGGATAAGGGGCGGGATGTGCCTCGTTGTCGGCGAGGGAATCGCGCAGAAGGCCAGCAAGGTGCTCAAATACACGCGCAAGCGCGGGCTGGACTGGAGCTGGCTCGAGAACCTCGCGAAAGTCACGAAGGGCGAGGGAAAGACCGAGATAAAGCCGAACCCGCGCTTCCTAGAGGAGATTGTCGCAGGCAGGCCTGTTTTTGCGTATCCATCGGCAAAAGGAGGTTTCAGGCTGAGATATGGCCGCACGCGCGCAACAGGCATCGCTGCAAAGGCGATTCATCCGGCAACTATGATTATTCTAGACTCGTTTCCGGCAATCGGCACGCAACTGAAACTCGAGCGGCCTGGGAAGGGTTGCGTCGTCTCCCCGTGCGACTCGATTGAGGGCCCGATAGTTGAACTGGGCGACGGCAGCCTCGCGCAGATTTCAACGCTCGAGGAGGCCGAGCGAGTAAAAAATGATGTGAGAAGGATTGTTTTCCTCGGCGACATCCTCGTTTCTTACGGCGATTTCCTGAGGTCAAACCATCCGCTCATACCGAGCGGATACTGCGAGGAGTTCTGGCTGCGCGAACTGGAGCGCGCGGCAGAGGAAAAGAAACTCGACATCAAGAAAATAAACGCGAACGAAATCAGCGCAGAGGAGGCTTTCAAAATTTCAGAAACTTACGGCGTCCCCCTCCATCCAAAATACACGTATTTCTGGCACGACATATCGCCAGCGCAACTAAAGGAACTCGCTGAATGGCTTGCGACAGGGAAACTAATTTACGAGTGGTTCAAACTCAAGGAGTTCCGCGTGCAGAGTTCGCCCACGAAAGAAATACTCGAAATGCTCGGAGTGCCGCACAAGGTGAACGAGAGTTTCCTCGTGCTCGACGAGAACCATTCGCCCGCGCTCCTCCGCTCGCTCGGAATTCTGCAAGGAAGAGGGGTTTCGCTCGAGAGGTTCTCGAAAGTTCTCGCAGGCGCGAAGGAGGGCTCGAAAACACTCGAAATCGTGAACGAGCTCGCGGGAGTGAAAATTCGCGAGAGGGCGCCTACGTACATAGGCGCGCGCATGGGGCGTCCGGAGAAGGCGCGCGAAAGGGAGATGAAGCCCTCCCCTAACGTTCTCTTCCCTGTGGGCGAGGCAGGCGGCAAACTCCGCAGCATAATGAAGGCATACGGGATCGCGAAAGAGAGGGAAAGGTACGAGGGCGCTGGCATAATGGTCGAGGTCGCGCGCCTGCGCTGCCCCTCGTGCGGGGACATAACAATTCTCAACAGGTGCGACCGCTGCGGGGTTAAGACGCTTCCTGAATACGTGTGCTCGCGCTGCGGAAAAACAAGCAGGGATGCGAAAAA
This sequence comes from Microcaldota archaeon, assembly GCA_040755655.1. Classification (GTDB taxonomy): domain Archaea; phylum Micrarchaeota; class Micrarchaeia; order Burarchaeales; family JBFMAP01; genus JBFMAP01. The sequence continues at coordinate 628 of JBFMAP010000044.1, read as the reverse complement.
CGGAAGGTGTTCCTGCGGCTCTTCTGCGACGCCCTATGACTCGCGCTCGATAAACCTCTCAACCATAATGTCTGACGCGCTCCATCGCTGCGGGAATTCGTTTTCAGGGGACATAAAAGGGGTCAGGGGGATGACGAGCGAGTGCAAGATACCAGAGCCGCTCGAGAAGGGGATACTGCGCGCGAAGCACGACGTTTACGTATTCAAGGACGGGACCTCCCGCTTTGACGCTACTGATGTTCCGCTCACGCATTTCTACCCGAACGAGATTGGCGTTGGCATAGAAAAACTGAAAGAGTTGGGATACGCGCACGATTGCGAGGGAAAGGAGCTAACCTCGGAAACTCAACTCCTCGAGCTCAAGCCCCAGGACGTGGTTCTCTCGGACAGGGGCGCTGACTACCTCTCGCGCGTCGCGCGCTTCGTCGACGACCTCCTCGTCTATCTCTACGGGCTTCCGCCCTTTTACAACGTGAAAGAAAGGGAGGACCTTCTCGGGCAGCTCGTCATCACCCTCTCGCCCCACACCTCGTGCGGAGTGGTCGGCAGGATAATAGGATTCACGAAGGCGCGCGTGGGCTACACGCATCCGTATATGATTTCGGCACGCCGCAGGAATTGCTTCAGC
>JBFMAP010000043.1:0-7624 GCA_040755655.1 Microcaldota archaeon | reverse complement strand
GAATGCGATGGAGACCCTGAAGAAGCCGCTCGTGCTCGTGCTCGGGGGCGCGAAGCCCGACGACTCTCTCAAGATAATGAAGCACTGGCTGGAGAAAAAAATCGTCGATAAGGTGCTCACGAGCGGGGTGGTGGGCGAGCTCGTCCTGCTCGCGAGCGGGTGCAAACTGGGCAGGCCCACGATGGATTTTCTCGAGAAGAAGAAATACACCTCGCTCGTGCCTGCGATAAAGGAACTTGCGAAATTTTACAGCGCCGCGATAGAGATGCCCTCTGATGTCGCGGTTGACAAAAATGGGAGGAAGGAGTTTGACGTGGGCGCGCTGCCCATCGACGCGCAGATAAAGGACATAGGAACGAAGACAGCGGAGAGGTATGCGGCGATAATAAAGAGCGCGGGAACGGTAGTGCTGAACGGTCCTGCAGGCGTTTACGAGGAGGAGGCGTTCTCGAAGGGCACGCGCACAATTCTGAGTGCGATAACAGAGTGCAAGTGCTTCTCTCTCATCGGAGGAGGGAACACCATCTCCGCGATAGACGAGGCGCACATAAGCAAGAAGAAATTTTCTTACATAAGCCTCGCGGGAAAGGCGCTCATCTCGTATCTCTCGGGCGAGCCGATGCCAGGCGTTGACGCGCTAAAGAAATCAAAGCAGACGTTCAAAAGTTTCAACGGGATGAAGAAAAAATAAGATGAAAAAATGCGAAGCCTCGCTGCGCTGCTCGTCGGGCTTCTGCTCGGCGCGCTCATAATTTTTTCCTACTACTCGTTTTTTCCTCAGGCGCAGAAACAAATCTATCTGAACGGCTCTGGCTCTGTCGAGCCGGTTTTCTCCCCGAATTCCGAGGACGAGATGATAGATTTCCTCCGCTCCGCGCGCGAGAGCATAGATGTGGAGGTGTACATATTCACCAACCAAAAACTCGCTGATGAACTGATAGCCGCGCGCGAGCGCGGGGTTGTGGTTCGTGTCATCCTAGAGCCGCGCGTGGATTCCCCGAACCCGAATTTACAAACGATGCAGAGGCTCCGCGACGAGGGGATAGACGCGCGCTGGGCGTCGCTTGGTTTCAGCCTGACGCACAGCAAGTTTGCTGTTGTTGATGGAAAAAAAGTCCTCGTGGGCTCCATCAACTGGAGCAGGAGCGCGCTCAGCACGAACAGGGAGGCCGCGGTGATTATTGAGGATGAGGAGGTTGCGCGCGAGTTCGCGAAAATTTTTGAAGAAGATTGGAAAAATGCTGGCGCTGCTGGCAGCGGATGACCTATTTCTTCGCGATGTCCCCTAAGGAGAAGTGCTTGGGCTCGCGCGGAGGCTGCGGTGGCGGCGATTGCGCTGGCGGCTGCTGTTGCTGCGGCTGCTCGCGCGGCTCTGGTTGCGGCGCGCTCGTTTTTTCAAGGAGCGCGATGATTCCCTTCGCAGCCGCGTCCATGCTCATCAGCACGAAGCCCATGTCCTCGCTTGGCTTGATGAGGCATATGAGTATCGCGAGCCTTCCTGCGCTCATCGCTATGAACTTTCCATCTTTACCATCGACAATAACGCGCTTCACTGCGCCCTTCGCCAGTTCCGATGAGGTCGTGGATGCGTTCGAGACGAGTTTCGCGCTCATCGCCGCGACCACGTTCGAGTCTATGTCCGCCGGAAGATTGGAGGCGATCATCAGCCCGTCCTTTCGCACGATCGCAGAAGCCTCAATCTTGCCTGACGAGGCGAGCGTGCGGAGAACCCTTTCCAAATCGTCCTTGCTCACCGGGGGCGGATGGAGTTTGGTGAGCGCGTTGTCCTCGAACAGGAGCGATTCGCCTGTGTGCTCAGCGAGATAATGCTTGAGCACCCACTGCCTCCAGCCCTCTGGGATGTCCGCGAGCATGTCCGTGGTTATCCTCTCCTTGCGCTCGAGAAGGCTCGCGATGTACGCGCTCCAGCCTGCCCACTGCTGCTCCACGATTCCGCTTTTCTCACGCAGGCTGAGAAGAACACGCTCCATCACGCCTGTGGCGCGCGCAACAGCCTCCTCAGCGCCCTCGATGTCCACGCCCGTCTCTATAGTCTTGTCTATCCTCGCGGTGTCGATTCCGAGGAACTCCTCCTGCTCCGCAAAGAAGTCTATCCCGAGAGAGGCGCATTTCTCCGAGATGGACTTGAACTCGAGCATGCTCTTTTCGAGGCCCGCGCGCTTCGCGCCTATGCGGTTGAACCTGTCGATTTTGTCCGAGAGCGCGGCGTTCAGCTTCTCTATCTTCTTCTGATACGACTCGAGTATCGAATCGTCAGCCGCTGTCCTCTTCGCGATGAGGTCATCGATGTTCAGGCTCTGGAACTCCCGCTCCTCGTCCGAAACGTTTATCCCTAGCGCCTTTGTCTGCGATACGAGGTCGCGGAATATCTGCGCAGGCCGCTTGAGCACAGTGATTTTCCCGGCGCGCTGCTCCTGCGCGCTTATCTTGTCCCCTATCATCGTCTTCAGCCGCTCGTACCTCCTGCGCGCGGACTCGATGCGGTTGCTCACCTCATCAAATTTCTTTAGCCTGCTGAGAAGGCTTAGCGCCTCAGGCGAGTCGGACACGCTTATGTCAGAGTACTCCTCGCCCTCTGCGCCCACGTCCACGCCGAGCCCCTTCGCCTTTTTCAGGAGTTCCTCGATAGAGGTTGTCAATTTTTTCAAGGATGAAATTCTGCTCCCGAGGTCGCGCGATGAGACCGCCTTGTCCGAAATGGTGTGCTTCAGCTCGTCGCGCCTCTTCTTCGCCTGCTCGAGCGCCCTCGTGGCATCGTCATACTGCTCGCCCTCCTGGAGTTTGAGGGCGCGCGAGGCGAGCGTTATGATTTCGTTGAGTTCCCTCTTTTCCGCGGTCAAGTCAACCGAGGACTCGAGCTCGGAAATATATTTCTTCATCTCCGTTAGGTCGTTTCCGAGCGACTGGATTGCATCCGCGATGTAAGTGGGCACGTACGTCCCGCAGCCAGGGCACAGAAGCGAGGAAAGCGTGATGTCCGCGCTGCATGAGGGGCAGTTGAAATGCTTTGTTGAGAGCGTTTTTTCCTTCTCCAATTTTTTATCAACCGTGGCGCTCAGCTCCTCGAACTCGCGCGAGACTGACGAGGCGCGCGCATACGCGTCCTCGAGCCTCTTCTGCTCGTAGAGCTCGTTCGCGAGTTTTAGCCCCGCGCGCAGTCTCCCGAGCGCGCCCTCCTCCTCGCTGAAATCCACGCCCACAAGAGTTGATTTCGCCTTTGAGATTTTGGACTCGAGCTCGCCCATCTGGTACGTGAGGCTGCGGATAGGGCCTATCACCTCGTCCTTTGAAAGCAGTATGGCGCCCTTCGCTGCAGCCTGCTTTCCCTCTGCCCTCCCCCTTCTCTGGAACAGCGGGATGCGCGCGAGCCATGATTTCACCGCGCCAGGAATCAGCGTGTAAAGGAACAGCAGGCCCACGAAGAGCACGAGCGCGCCGAACGCCTTCACCGTATCCTGCATCGGGTTGAGATTGTCCAGGCTCTCAGGGACCTCGGCAGGGCTGCCATACGAGATGAGCTGCCACGCGACTATGAGCATGAGTACTCCTGCGCCGGCGTGCAGCGGCTGAACGCTCCTCCTGTCCGCAATCTCGTCAATCGCGAGCGCGAGAAGTATCCCCTCCTTCTTCTCCCCGCCAGTGCGCTTTTTGTACCTGTTGAAGAGCCTGCGCGCGTATCTCGCACAGTCAAAAACTACGTAAGCGAGCGCGGGTATTATCGCTATTGCGGCGTAAAGCCCGAACACCCGCGCGAAGAAAAGGAAGAAGCCGTTCGCGAGGTCCCAGAAGAACCGCGCGATCGGGTTCGCCGAGGGGTTGGGAACCTTGAAATTGAAAACCGGCTGGTCGATGCCGTAACTCACCCAGACGTCCGTGGGCAGCCTGTCGGTCGTCGCGTTGTAATAAACTGAAAAAAGGGTTCCTGTGCGCGAGCAGTTTATGCTCTGCAGTTTCCAGACCACGATCGGAAATGTTTCGGTTGTCTGCGGCGAGCGCGAGAACTTCAAACTCGAGTATTTCGCCGCGAACTGGTCCGAGATTTTCTCGGACATCTGGACGTCGTAGATGAGAAGCGACGCGTTCCGCACCGAGTTCGTGAGGGAGACGTTCATCTGCAGCAGGTATCTTGTCTTGTTCCCATCCTGCACAGGGGTTATCTCGAGCACGCGCGAATAACCCAGCCCACCGTAGAACCACACGGGCTTGAAATAGTATATCGTCGTCTCGTTGTATCCATCAAGATTCCTGTCCGCGTACTCCGTTGTCTCGACGCGCTCCTTGTCAGGCAGCGAGCTGACAGTCGTGTCTCCGGCGCATCCGCTCAGAAACAACAGCAAGCCGAGCAGTAGCACAAACACGAGCGCATTTCTTCCTCTCATCCCATCTCCCCGCGCGTCGAACAACTGATATAGATGGGGATGGTTGTTTATAAATTAATTTATTTCCATATTATACGCGCGGAGGTGTCAGAGCCTGGTCTAATGAGCAGGGCTTAGGCGCGCGTTCTCGCGCTCGGAAACCCTGTGCGCTTAGGCGCTTCGTGAGTTCAAATCTCACCCTCCGCAATAAACTCCCAATTTTTGCTTTAGGCAAAAATGGGCGCATTTTTCGCTTCACGAAAAATCGCGTTTCTTTAGGAAAGAAAAGTTTAATCAAAAGAAACCGTCGTTAACCTACTTCTTCGCGCGTATCTCCTTTCTCTTGGGCCTGAGCGCCCTGTAACCGCACGCGCGGCACTTTTCCGCGCCCCTCTTGTTGCGCGCCTTGCACTTCCTGCAAATCCAGATTTTGGAAATCTCTGCATCGGCAATCGCGAACTTTCCCATAAAATATCACCACATCACAAGGATTGTAATTTATAAAAGATTATATTTATAAATTAACGCAGCACAGGGGCCCCGATAGCTCAGTGGTAGAGCGACTGCCTTGTAACCGCCCTTTTTTCTTTGAAAAAGAAAAAAGCGCAGGGTGCGGAAAAAAGAAACAAGGAGAAATTCCTCCAGGGGGAGATCAGGAGGACCAATTTGTGCTTCGCACAAATGGTCCATTTTTCGCGAGAGCGAAAAATTGGAACGTCAAACTGAGAGGGGGGCTTGCCCCCCTCGCGGTTCCGTAGCAGTAGGTCGCGTGTTCAAATCACGCTCGGGGCTTTTTCTATTTCTTCCTTCCGTTGAACTCAATCGCGAGCAGGTACTGCGCCACTGTCGCGGTGGAGAGGAAAATCACGAGGAGCAGGGAGAGCGCGCCCCATTTCAGAATCCACTCGAGCTCGCGCGCAAACAAAAGCGCGACCAGCGAGGCGAGCAGAATCACCGAGAGCGCGATGTTCCACAATTCAATCCACGCGAGCCACCGCACCAGCGTGGCTTTGTCCTTCGGCAGAACCCACCCAACGAGAATTTCGTTCAATCCCATTTTTACCACAGGAGTATTAGTTTGAGGTGGTATAAAATCCTATTCCCGCGCTCGAGCGCGCATTTCACAGCGTTAATGAATGATTTTTAAATCTTATGCGAGTGAACTTAGCGTTAAACTTCTAGAGGGGGTTGAGAAAATGACTGAACTTACGCCGATTGAGCAGATAATCCTAAAAACTCTACAGGATTTGGGCGCGAGCGAGGAGGCGAAGATGAAGACAGCGGACGACGTGCAGAAGAAGTGCAACCGGCCGAAGAGCCAGGTCGCGAACGCGCTCGTGAGCCTCGTGCAGAAGGGCGCGGTCATAAGGAAAGTGAGGGAGAAGGCCGCTGGCTACTACTACAAGAGCGCTTGAAAATGCGAAAATGAGACGCGAGAATTGGGCGCTATATTCTGAACTCCTTCAGGAATTTCATCACGCGCGCCTCGCCCCTTCTCAATCTTTCCTCGAATGCGGGCCTTGAGATTTTCGCGCGCCGAGCCAGTTCCTCAAGCGTCGTTCCGCGCGGAAAGCCGTAATAACTCTCGGTGATCGCGAGGCCGAGCGCCTCCTTCTGCTTGCCTGTCAGCCTCGGGGAAATCGACGAGATGAAAAGCTCCCTGACTTTTTCTGATTTCAGCGAGAGGAGTTTTCCTTTGTAATATTTCGTTTGCGCATCCAAGAAAGTTGTAAGCGCTTTTTTCTCGTAAGAGCCGATCTCCCATCTCTCCTCCCCGTTCGGCGCATTCATTATCGGCTTTATGAAAACCAGCGCAGGATGGCCGAACGCCTCCATATGCCTTGAAAACGGCTCATCCGCGACCGCGAGGAAGAAGTTTCCCTCGCCTTCAATCCTCCTCACCCTCGTGTCCTTTTTTACTGCCCTTATGTAAGCCTCCTGTTTTCTCTTATCTCCTGAGAGTATGTGCGCTGAAACAACCCTAATGGCGGTTTTTGTCTTGTACACCGCGAGCTGGTACTGGTAGTCAGTAATCCCGAACTTTTTCGTGCGCGCGCTCCATATGCACTCGGGGTCCACCACGGAGAGCCTCAAAATCCACATAAAATCCCTACATAAGTAGGGTAAAGGTGTATTAATAAGGCTTTCCATAAGTTAAACGAGCAACAGCGCGGGCCGGCGCGCGAGGTGAACGCGGCTGCGCGCGAGATGGAGAATTCCAAAAGGCTAGCGGAGGCGCTGGCAAAGGGGTGATAGTTATGGGTGGTGCACAGGCTGATTTGGAGCGCCATAGCGGCGCGTTGGGACAATTCATAACGAAGAAATTGCCACTTAAACAAGGTGATAAATTTCTCTTGAACGATTCGCTAGGACCGATGCACCAGTTGGGTTTACGTACAGAATCTGATTTTCTTCGTTTTCCGGTCCTCTACGAAGGTCCATCTGATGGCCTGCAGAGGTACAAACTGGACGCTTCTTATGTGGGATTGGAAAAAAGAATGGGCGACCCTGCGAAAGCAACGCGAAAAGTTTTGGATGAGATGAAGCAGTCCATCGGAGAGAAGAACATACCTGACGTTGTGGCGTTTGATTATGAGCCGAGGAGTGACCTTGCAATTGTAAAGTTTTTTGGTGAGGTGAAACTCTGGCTGAGCCTAGATGCATTCGAGGGCGGCATAAAGAGGGTAATAGAGGAGGCGAAGAAGAGGGGCGTTCTGTTTTATCTTGCAATCCCGCACCACCCCGTCTATTCGCGAGAGGGCTTCCTTGTGAAAAAGGCAGTCAAGTGGGTAAAGAAGAACTTGGATGAGGCGCATAAACAGCAGCTCAGGCTCTTTTCATATGTCACAGACCTGTATGGAAATTTTGCTGAATTCACCGAACTTAAAATAAATGATCGAAATGAGGTGAGCAAATGAACGAAGGAAGATTGAAAAACAAGGTCGCAATTGTGACAGGCGCGAGTGGTGACTCCGGCGGGGTGATTGTGAGGCGCATGCACGGGGAAGGCGTGAACGGCTTTGCTTTAACATATAGTTCAAATGAAGCAAAAGTGAGGGGACTTGCAAAAAATCTCAAACTCGAGCCGCTTATAATGCGGGTTGATTTCACGGGGCCGAACGCAGAGAAGGAGGCTAAAGAGGTGGTGCAAGAAACCGTAAAGAGATATGGAAAGGTGGATGTGCTGGTCAACAACTCTGGCGTGTGGGCGCCGAAACCTTTCCTCGAAGAAACCAAGGAGGAAT
>JBFMAP010000042.1:0-7705 GCA_040755655.1 Microcaldota archaeon | reverse complement strand
CGAAGGTTGGAGGAGAAACTTGTGTTCGAACGCGCGTATAATTTCTTCCGCTGCGCGCGCTGTAAGGCCAAGGGGGACAAGGTGCCGTTTGAGATCGCGGTCGAGTGCGGCTTCCGGTGCCCTGCCTGCGGCGGGGCGCTGGTGTATTGGGACAACAGAAGGGAAATACAGGAGTTGGAAGAACAGCTCAGGCGCGCCCGCGGACCGTGAGGCAAACACGCCAAGGAATATAAACCTAAGGGTGCAAACTAACAACACGGACGGCGGAGGCAGCGGGGTATTGTTGCTCGCAACACCCTAGGGGTAGCATGGAGTGCCCGCTGGGCTCATAACCCAGAGATCGTTGGTTCAAATCCAGCCCCCGCTATTTTTTATACCTTTCCGGCCTAGGCACGCACCCTGGGCTTCCGGTAATCGTTTGGTTTTTGTTTGTGGTATTGTTTTTAAATGTTTGTAACTATAGTTACATATGATAATATATTTTTTCGATCTCAAAGCTCCAAACCTACAGAGATACAACACGCTCAAAAGGCGTTTTTATTATCACCTTGGCCGCGCGCTTCTTGCTGAGTCTAGTTGGAAGACAAAATCCGTGCTCGCCGTGCCGAACAAACTAGAAAAACACGCAGATTGCTTTTTTAAAAAATGGAGAGGCGTGCTGTTGTTGTACAAAATAAAGACAAAAAGAATAACGCGCATCCTCTAACCGACCAAAAACCCAAAGACAGCGGAATACCGGAAGCGCGGGGGCTACCTCTTAAACCCGCCAAAATGGAAGCCGCGGGGCTCCGACTTTTCAGCAAACTCTTCAACCATCTGCTGGGGCGCGGCGTTCTGTTTTGATACAACAACAACATCCTCAACCGAGCGCACGTTCTTGTAAAGCACACTCCTCTCCTTCAAAATCCGCTTCGCCTCGTCGCGCGATATACTCTGCAGGGGCTCCATAGTCATCCGGACGACCTCCCCCTTCTCCAAATCAAGAATGAGGTCCTGCACAATACCCAAAAACTTCCCACCATCAGTGTAAATATCCATCCCATACAACCTAGACAATTTCATAACCATCCGACCACCCTCTCTTACCCATTTGTTTTATATATTTAAAAACCTTACTACTTCTCTGTGTTCAAATGGCAAAAGAAACCATACTTCGCATAAAACCAGTATCGCTCTTGGTGGTGCTAAAAGACACAAACACGCCCTGGTGCGTCTCCACGGCCGCGCGCCGCGCGAACCTATCCTACATCCACGCAACAAAAACACTCCTTAAATTTGAACAAGACGGCGTTGTCCTTTTTGAACGCAAGGGCAGGACAAAACAAGTAAAACTGACGGAAAGGGGCCTAGCGGTGGCGAGTCTTCTCGACGAACTTATCGCGAAACTAGCCCCGCCCTCCCATGCGCAAAAAGAGGCAAAGGAAAGGGACACTAAAGAAGTGAAAGAGGGCAAAGAAAAAGAGGTAAGGGAAGAGAAAAGATAACTCACACTACCCTAAGCGCGAGGCGCTTTCTCTCAGAATTAAGAACATGCGCGTAGTCCCGGTAGTGGCAGAAGGCGGTCACGCTTACCGGGTACTCGCCTGGCGCGGTGAGTTGGTTGCCCCACACATCAACCACGACCTCCTTCTCCTCAAACGGCCCCATATACCCAAGGCGAACCTCCCTAACTTTCGCAAGGCCCGTCTGGTCAAAGCCCAAACTTCTAGGCACCTCGAACACAACCGACGTCAACATCCGCTCCTCCCTCAGGTTTTTCAACACTACCCTGAGCTCGACGGCTTCGCTTCTGCGTGCCACCAAACGGTACGGGCTAAAACGAAGTTTCAAATCATATGGTATCTTCCTAGTCAAATCCTCGCCAATATCCTTCTTACCAAACATGTCCAGAAAGCCCATTTTCCCACCAACACATATCTTCTTTTACCCGCAATTATTTTAAACCCGACTACTTAATTCTACCGGTGGTCTTATGGATCCTTTGTTTCTTGGTTTGGCTGCGCTGGTGGCGCTCGCGGTTCTCGCAGTCGTGCTAATTTACAACTCCCTTGTGACGCTGCGCAACCGCATAGACAACTCGTGGCACCAGATAGACGTTCAGTTAAAGAGGAGGTACGACCTCATCCCGAATCTGGTGGAAACGGTCAAGGGCTACGCGAAGCACGAAAAATCCACGTTTGAGATGGTCACCAAGGCGCGCTCGCAACTGATGAGCGCGACCAGCGTCAAGGAGCGCGCGGCCGCGAACGACCTTCTCACAAATGCGCTCAAATCCCTTTTCGCCGTGGCGGAGGCGTACCCGCAACTGCGCGCGAACGAGAACTTCAAGATGCTCCAGGAGGAGCTCGCGGGCACGGAGAGCAAGATTGCGTACGCGCGCCAGTTCTACAACGACAGCGTGATGGAGTACAACATCAAAATCCAGGCGTTCCCCTCAAACCTCATCGCAGGCGCGTTCGGATTCAGCCAGCGCGAATATTTCGAAATCGAGGGGAAGGCAAAGGAAGCGGTGAAGGTTTCCTTCTAAATCCACGCGCCCCAGGAGCGACGGTCCGATGCTCTACCAACAAATAGAAAGCAATAGGAGAAAATCCTTCCTCCTAATCGTCGTTTTCATTCTCGTGATTCTGGCGCTCGGCTATGTTTTCGGCGAGCTGTTCGCGCTCGGCTATTTCGGGCTGCTCCTCGCGCTCGTTCTTGCCTCTGTTTCTGCGCTCGGAGGCTATTACTACAGCGACTCGATAGTGCTGAAAATAAGCAACGCGCGCCCTGCACAAAAAGAGGAATTCCCGCACCTAATAAACACGATTGAGGGCCTTTCGATTGCCGCAGGTTTTCGAACGCCGCCGCGCGCGTACGTGATAGACGACCCTGCGCCGAACGCGTTTGCGACAGGCCGCGACCCTGACCACAGCGCGCTCGCGGTCACCACAGGGCTCCTGCAGAAACTCAGCCGCTACGAACTCGAGGGCGTGCTCGGGCACGAGATGTCGCACATAAAAAATTACGACACGCGGCTCGCGACGCTCGCGGTGGTGCTCGTTGGCGTTGCCGCGCTCCTCAGCAACTGGATTCTGCGCGGCTCCTACCTGCGCGGAAGAGGTGGGAGTGCTGGCAGGCGGGGCGGCGGCGCGCTCGTGATACTGTTCGTGGTTGGAATTTTCTTCGCGATTCTCGCGCCGTTTCTCACCCAACTCCTGCGCCTCGCGCTCTCCCGCCAGCGCGAATACCTCGCTGACGCCGACGGCGCGCTCCTCACCCGCCACCCAGAAGGGCTCGCGAGCGCGCTCGAGAAAATAGCGAAAGACGCGAACCAACTTCACTCCGCCAACGACGCGACGGCCACGCTCTTCATCGTGAATCCATTCAAGCGCGGCATCAATCTACGCGGGCTGCTCGCCACCCACCCGCCGACCGAGGAGCGCATAAGGAGGCTGCGCGCGATGTGACGCGGCACAGGAAAGACAGATAACAACGAATAAAAACCTCCTCCTTTTTAACTTCAGACATGTGCAAGCTCTCTGTGCAGAGAACGCGCGCTGTGATGGACTGCGCCTCCTGCCCTTTCGAGATGTTCAGCGCGAAATGCATCAACAGCCAGCTCCACGACCTCAGCATGCTCACCGACGTCGACATCAAGACGATGCGCTACGAGGAGGAAATAATAATCGAGTTCGACGAGGAGAAGACGCGCGTCATCATGGAATACGCGAACCTAATCCGCGAGGCCGAGCGCGTTCTCTCCGATCCAGCCTCTTTCGGCCGTAAGGAGGACGATTACTACCCCATCCGGAAAAAATTCCTGGAAAAGATGTTCGAAGCGCTTTTCATGAGCCCTGTGCTCGCGCTCCAGATGATAAAAGACTACCGCGAGCCAGAGCCGACGAAAGGAATTTTCATGGACGGCTATCACAAATTCTTCACATATCTCACGAATATTTCTGAAAAAATTTCCTCAACCGAATTCTACAAACTCGTCTCGAAATACAAGGACGTGCGCGCTGCGTTCGCCTCGCTCGCAGGGCTCAAGAGTTTCCAGTTCATCGACTCGCTTATGTTCGAGCTCCCGCCGGATGCCAAGCCAATCACCGAGCCAGGCGCGGTCTATGATTTGGGTTTCGGCATAACCACGAAAATATACTCGCTCGAAAAATCCGAGGCAAACCTGTACACGCACGAGAACGTGCTCATCCAAAACCTCGCGCCGCAACTTCAAAAAATGCTAAAACAAGCCATAGACGCGGGGATGTCCTCGCGCGAGGAGGTTATAGACCCAGCGAGCGCGTATGACGCAAAGGTGCGCGCGTACCGCCAGCAGTTCATCGACGCGGCTGTTGTGCAGGGCGTTCCCCTCTCCCCTCAGGAGGCAATCGCCATGGGCAGGGAGGCTGCGAACTGGGTCGTTGGTTTGGGAAGCCCGATTGAAAACATGGCGCTCGACAGGAACAGCATCACGGACATCTACATCGACAGCGAAAATTCCCCTATTTACATCGAGCACGCGAAGTTCGGACTGTGCCACACGCTCTGGAGGTACAACAAGGAGCTTCTTGAGCGCGCTGTTCACAACATCGCCGCGACGATGAAGGAGTCGCGCAGGTTCGACTTCAAGAACCCGATTCTCGACACGATGTTCAGCCGCCTCGGGCTGCGCTGCCACGTGCAGGGCCCGCCTGCGACTTTCGGCGAACTCCAGCTCGCAATTCGCGTGAACAAGGAGACGCCGTTCACCTACCCGCAATACGTCCAACTCCACAGCCTCACGCCCTTCTACGCCGGCTACGATGATCTGATGGTCGGGCTCGGCTGCTCTGAGGCGGTTCTTGGTTTGAAAGGGGTCGGAAAAACCGCCTTCACAGCAGCAAAGATAATCGCAATCGGCACGAAAAAGCGCATCCTCCCCATTCAAGACATAGAGGAGATTCCAGTGCGCGCGTACCGCAAGCGCGGTTTCCACATAGGCGCGATGCACGTGCAGAGTTCTGACCAGGAGGCGGAATCCTCGAAAGAGCTTTCCCTTCTCACGATGGCGAACGCCTCGCTCAGGATGGGCGACTCCTGCCTAATCGTTAATGAACTCCGCTCGCGGCTCGCGATACAGGGGCTCATCAACCTCCTCAACACGCAAACAGGCGTGTTCTGCCTTTACAATTTGCATGGGCAGAGCATAAAGGACGTCCAAGATAGGCTCGAGACGGTTTTCGGTGTGCCTGCTGCCTCCCTCTTCACGACAGAGCGCTTCTCGTTCCTTAAAAAAATAAAATTCAAGCGCAAGGGCCCTGTCCACCGCGTCATCGCGCAACTTCTCGAGACAGACGCAGAGCGGCGCCAGTTCATAGAACTTTTCACGTACAAGCGAAGCAACTCCCCTGAAACCTCCTCCCTTCAATGCAACTTCATCGCGAACCCAGAAGCATCCGCGTGGACGCTCGGCAACACCAGCATCGCGAGCCTCGAGGAAAACCTCAACATCAACTACATCCCACCCATTCTACAACGCCGCAGCGAGGAGGCAGGCCTCACGCCCCTCCAGAACATCCTGCAGGCGTTCTTCAAAGGAAAGATTTACTCCGACCTCGTAAAGGCAGCAAACGCGCTCAGCGCGCCCGCGCTCACGGAAATAGACTTCGTCCTCAAATGCAACGCAGAGGCGAACGCCCTGCTCGCGGAAAAAGAGCAGGAGAACGGCTCGATTGACTACAAAGATGTGGAGCCGCTCTGGATGGCAAAATTCAAGGACCTCGTTGAAGCAGAACTTCGCTCGGTTTAGCCGCGCTCACTCTCCTCCCCTTCTCTTTATTATCATAACCACGTCACCGTCCTGCAGCACGTGCTTCAATCCTACTTTCTGCCCTCCGAACTTCACAGATTTCCCCCATATGAGCGCGTGCTTGAACTCCTCTTTCAATCCCCTATGGAGTTTGTTGCACACCTCCTCGACGTCCGCGCCCCTCCTTATTATCATCGGCTCGTCCAAATCCGCCTCGCCTTTCCAGGGCCGCGTGAAGATGCGCATCAAATCCAACTTCTCATAAATCTTGTCCCGCAACTCCTTTATCCCGATTTTCTTCTCCGCGGACACGAGAACCGCGCCCTCGCCCTTTGCCGCGAGTTCCCTACGGATTGTCTCTCGTGCCTTCTCGTCGACCAAATCTATTTTTGCGACCACAACGAGCGCAGGCGCGTACCTCCTGTTCCCAACAACAACATCTATGAACCCATCCACATCAACATCCTCACGCACCACAACGTCCGCGTTGTAAATCCCATAAACCCCAAGAACCTCCTGTATCATCCTCTCATCCAGTTTCGTCATCTTCACTGTGCTGCTCACGTTCACCCCATCCTTTTTCATGGGCGTTATCACCACGCGCGGAGGACGAGCGTTTATTCTTATCCCCATCTCATGCAACTCCCTTTTTATCACGTCCAATTTATCCCCCCCGAAAACATCCAGCAGAATCAGAATAAGGTCCGCGCTCCTCGCGACCGAAAGAACCTCCTTACCCCTCCCGCGCCCCCTGCTCGCGCCCTCGAGGATTCCAGGCAAATCAAGGATTTGGATGCGCGCACCCTTGTGGAGCATCACTCCAGGCACCACACCTAAGGTGGTGAATTCATATGCAGCAACCTTTGATTCCGCGCTCGTGAGCGCGTTCAGCAAAGTTGATTTCCCAACAGAAGGAAACCCAATAATCACGACGCTCGCGTCCCCGCTCCTCCGTATATCAAACCCGCCACCCTTCCCCTTCCCGCTTGGCTTTATGAGTTCTTTTTTCAGTTTCGCGAGCTTCGCCTTCAGCATCCCGAAATGGTGCTCAGTGCCCTTGTGGTACTGCGTCCTCCTCATCTCATCCTCGATTTCCCTTATCTTGTCGCCGATGCCCATCAAACCACGCGCAAACAATAGAGTTATAAAAATGAAAAGATAAATATTAGCAATATGCCCGCTGGAATGAAAACGCTCGAAAAGACGCAAAAGAGCGCACCTACAAAACCTCTTATATTACCCCAACTCGAAATCTTCCCCGGTGCGCCAAAACTCGACGGCCCGCCAGGTCAGCTCGCGTGGGGGATCGGGGAAAAAATAGGCAAGAAAATAGTCGCCGCAGGGCTCGATTCGATTTACGAGCATTTCATGAAATTTGTTGATGAGCGCGTGAGGTTTCTCGACTCTCTCGCTAAAAAAGGAAAGAGATATTCTAGGGAAGAAATAATGGAGAAAGTTTCCAAGGAAGTTTACAAAAAAATAGAACAGCTCAGCGGCATTCGCGACCAACTCGAATCGCTCCAACTCGGCACGCTCGGGGACAACATCACGCTCGTTCTCAAGAAATACGAATACGTTCCAAGGCTTCGTAGGGAAGCGCAGGATGAAAACAAGCGTCCAGCGGAACTGAACCTAATAATCCGCGCGCTCGAAATTCACATCGAACATGAGGTAAAGGCGCGCGTGAAGAAGTCCCAGCGAGAACTATTTTAGCAACGCTAAAACTATATCAGTGTCAACCTGCCCCTACGATCCCTTTGACTCGCTGTGCGCCATTCTTTTTTTCTTTCAGCAACACTTTCATTATTTTGACTATTTCTCCAGAACTTGCCCCGCGCAGCACCGTTAATCTCAAATCATCGGCGATTCTCTTCAGCTCCGAATAGCGTTCCTCATCCCTACTGCTTCCACCGTTACTCGGCCTGGCGTCAACCA
>JBFMAP010000041.1:0-7847 GCA_040755655.1 Microcaldota archaeon | reverse complement strand
GAAGAGACAGACTTTAACCTACTATTTCGACGGGCACGCGAACTACAGCGCGATCGGCATATACGACCATTTCGGCACGCGCGCGCAGTACGGCTATTTCGGCGTGCTCGTGTGCCTCTCGAAGCGCGCGCCTTATTTCTGCGCGCCGAGCGGCGGCGGGACAGGCGTTTATTACGAGAACGTGAGTTACGTCAGTTACGGCGAGTTCTACGGGGAGTATTTCAGCCCCTACGCGAAGCAGAGGAGCGAGGAGGTCGCGCCGGGTTACGCGAGCGCAGGCGGGGTTGTTGTGAACTACTCGAGCGCGAGCGCGAAAATATTCGTGATTCCGAGCGCGCCCCAGCGTCCGTATTGGTATGGTCCGTCGCAGTTCGCGGTTGTCGCGCAGGCGACGCTTGGCCCAGGCAGCATAGGCGCTTCTGAGGGAGGACCCCACCCGCCAACCCTCATCCCTGCGCTCAACGCGCTCTGCAGGGATGTGAGGAATCTCGTGCCTGTGGTCGCGCTCCTGATGTTCCTGCTCGCTGGCTTGATTTACGCGGCAGGGCAGATATTCGGCTCTGAGACGCGCTCGCGCGCGAACGTGTGGTCAGCTGCGATGCTCGTTGGGGGAGTGATTGGTCTCGTGCTCGCGGCGTCCGCGCCCTACCTGTTGCGCGTGTTCGCTGCTGCGACGCTCGGGGGCATAAGCGGGCTCGAGCCCAGCGTGGCGACGTGCGAGTGAGGGTTTAAATATTAGTTGCGGCATAAACTATTACTTGTTTTTGAGGTGATTGGCGTGAAAGAGAAATTTTTGAAGCAGAAAGTGGGGGGGGGCAGTACCCGGAAAGAGCTTCTTGAAGAGTGGGTGGATTGGTTAAAACGCAACCGACTGCCGCTCATCACGCCAAAAGCAGGCCAGAAAGGATTCAAATCAAAAGCGCGCGGGCAAGGATAACCAACCGCACCGCGCAAGTTCATTGCTTATTTTTTCCTTCTCTCCTTTTTAATTTCCTCAATTTCCGCGCGGGTGCGCGCGACCTCCTTCTTCAAATTTTTTATCTCGTCGAGGAGCGAGGAATGAACGGTCTCGCCGTCCTTTTTGTGCGCGAGGTATTCCTTCCCGCCCTCGCGCGCCAGCGTCGCCCTCTCCATTATCGTGCGGATGAACTCGTCCTGCTCACTCGCGCGTATCCCCGGAATTTTGGGCTCGTTCTCTGAGCGCGTTGCGAACGCGGTCTCGATGTGCGCGTGCAGGAGACCGAGCGCGCGCTCAAACACGGTTGTTTCTGTCCTCACGTTCTGAATCTTGTCGTAGGGAATCCTGGTCTGCGTCCTCGTGAGGAACCCCTGCGTTATGCGGACGTCCTGCTCGCCCAAAAGATAAGTGAGGTGGCGGTACCTTAACTCGACAATCAGAAGGGCGAGCGCGGCGAGAACAACCGTGAAACCGGCGAGGTATGCGAAGGCGGTCTGCTGGTCGAACGGGGGAGGGCTAAGCGTCGGAAGGAGGAAAACTATCGAGGCGCCTGCCACGAGCCATATGAGCGCGAGGAATGCGAGAAACGGGAGGAACCACACGAGCCTCACTGACACTCCGCGGGTGCGCGGAAGCCGCATGGCTTCAGCCTGCGGAGGAGCGCACCCTGCGGCTTCCGCCTAAAGCCAGATTACCTCGGAAGCCGCGGGCTTTAGCCCGCGGAGTGTCACCCTGCCGCTCACGCGCCTTTCCATGAAATCACATCAGCACATAACCTTTAAATTACTTAACAGGAAAACGAATTACCGAGTTTTATGGCCGAAAAGTCGTCCGAGATTTCGGGATTCTACAAACTGGGTTTCGAGGAGCGCGCGCGCTTCCTTAAGGAGTTCGCAGGCCTGAGCGAAGAGGAAATCACACTCCTGAAAAATACCGGCGCGCTCGGGAGGGAATTTGCAGATAAGATGATTGAAAATGTTGTTGGGGGTTTCACGTTGCCGCTCGGGATTGCGACCAACTTCAGAATAAATGGGAAAGATTACCTGATACCGATGGCGCTCGAGGAGCCGTCAGTTGTTGCCGCTGCCTCCAACGCGGCAAAACTGGCGCGCGCAGGAGGGGGGTTCACCGCGAGCGCGGACGAGCCGATAATGATAGGGCAGATACAACTCACGAAAATAAAAAATGTGAAAGAGGCGCAGGCCGCAATTCTTGAAAATAAAAAAGAACTCCTCGCGCTCGCGAACAGCAGGGATTCCACGCTCATAAGGTTGGGAGGGGGCGCGAAGGAGGTTGAGGCGCGCGCAATACTGACGCCGCGCGGAGAGATGCTGATAATTTATTTGTACGTTGATGTGAGGGACGCGATGGGCGCGAACGCCGTGAACACGATGGCAGAGATGCTCGCCCCGCGCGCAGAGGAAATAACAGGAGGGAAGGCGAGGCTGCGCATCGTATCGAATCTGGCGACGAAAAGGCTCGCGAGGGCTGGCGCGGTGTTCAAGCGGGACGTGGTTGGGGAGGATGTCGTCGAGGGAGTTCTGGATGCTTATGAGTTCGCGCGCGCTAACGGGTACAGGTGCGCGACGCACAACAAGGGGATAATGAACGGAATTGATGCTGTGGCGCTCGCGACAGGGAACGACTGGCGCGCGCTCGAGGCAGGCGCGCACTCTTATGCGTGCATGAGCGGGAAGTACCAGCCGCTAACGAGTTACGAGAAAAACAAAAGCGGGGATTTGCTTGGGAAAATCGAGCTGCCGCTCGCGGCAGGGACAGTTGGAGGAGCGACGAGGCATCCAACCGCAAGAGTCGCGCTGAAAATCTTGGGCGTGAATGGCGCGCGCGAACTCGCGTGCGTGATGGCAGGCGTGGGGCTCGCGCAGAACTTCGCAGCGCTGCGCGCGCTCGCGACAGAGGGCATTCAGAAGGGGCACATGAAACTGCACGCGCGCAAGAACGAATAGCGGGTTGGTTGAGGATGAGGATATCAGAGATTGGAGCGGCTATTTTCATAGCGTTGCTCGCGCTTTCGGTTTCAACTTACTACCCGTCGAGCTATCTGTCGATAGACGCGTACAAGCACGCCGTTCTTCTGCGCGAGTCGATAGGCGGGGGGCAGAGGGGCGAGTTGTACGCAGGGCTCGCGTACGTTTATGGTTTTCTCGGAGGGAAAAAGGAAGCGGTAAATAACGAGACGATCGCAAACGTGATAAGATACACGCCGATGGTGCTGGGCGCGCTTGCCGCTGTTCTGCTGTTTTTCGCGCTCAGGAGCCTGTTTTCTGATGTCGTCGCGCTGCTCGCGACTGCGCTTTTCATCACCTCAAACTTTTTCGTGCGCGGGACGATGGGGGGCGTTTTCGTTCCTGAATTTATTAGCGGCGCGCTCGTTGTTTGCGGGGTTTCCCTGTTCATACTCGCGGCGAGGACGAACTTCATAATCCTCGCGCTCCTTTCCGCGGCATTTTTTGCAGGGGGCGCGCGCGCCCATCCGCTCGGGCTCTACGCGCTCGCGGGGTTCGCGCTCGCGTGCGCGGCGCAGTTTGTTTATTCGAGACACGAGAAAAAAGAAACAGGGAAGTTCGCGCTTTCCGCGGTGATCGTGCTCGCGCTTTCGATAATCGCTTCTTTTGGCGCGCAGGCAAACCTCGCAACCAGCGCAAACATCGCCGCAGCAGCAAACGCGTATTCGTTCGCGCTCCCAATCGCCGTGGTCGGGGTTTTATACGCGGTTTACAACACATACGCGCACAAGCGCTGGAAGGAAGGCGAGTTCGAGTTTGGTGTTTTCGTGGTTGTGGTTGCGGTGTCATCAATCGCGCTGAGTCTCGCCGAGCCTGCTGCGGGAATGTTCGGAATTTATCCCGCTGCTGCGCTCGCTCTAGCAAGCGTGATGGAGATAAAGGAGGGGAGCAGGACTGGGAGGCTCGTGCTTCCTGCCGCAGTGTTCCTGCTCGCGTTCGCGGTCCTGTGGGACGGCGGCGTCGTGAAGGCTGGAGTGACGTCACTGTTCCTGTTCGGTGTCGCGTATTTCGTGCAGTCGCTCTACTCGGACGCGAAAGTGCTGAAGTACGTGCTGTTCTCGCTGTTCGCCCTGCTGCTCTTCACCTCGATTGTCGCAGGCGTGCTGGCGTCCCAGAACAGGCCAGAGTTCGTTGACGGGAGGTGGGCGGGCGCGCTGCTGTGGGCGAAAACCGGCGCTGAGCAGGGCGCGACCCTCGCGGGCATAGGGATGGAATACCCGATAATGTTCATCGCGGAGAAAAACAGCGTCGGCGCGGATGCCGAGATAAACGAGTTTTTGGTCGGCAGCGGGTCTGCCGACAAACTTAAGGCGATGGGAGTGGGCTACATAGTTGTCGACGGACGCGAACTGTTCGACAGCGCGTTCGCGAGCGGCGGCGCGCGCATAGATTCCTTCAGGTTCGCCGGCTACGGGCTGGGCGACGAGGGCAAAACGCTCTACGCGGTGTTCAACTCCTCGGGCGGAAGCGAGCTCTGGGCTGTCGCTGACCCGCAGAACGGCGCGCTGGTCCAGGACATCGACGCGAGGCTCGTGGACAGGCAGAGCTCGCGCGCAGTGTCATTCAGGAAACTCCTGAAACTTTTCGACTGGGGGTGCAACTGCATCGCGGACCTGAGCGCGCCCGCGTGCAGGGAATCGTGCAGGTACATCTACCCGCGCGAGAACTTCCACGTGAACGCGTTCGAGGCGTTCTTCAGCGTGTCAGATAGATTAGAAAATATGTATGGTGAGAATTCCAGCGTGCGCATCTTCAAGGTGAGATGATGGCTGAGTTCTACGTCGCAGGGGCGCTCGTGTTTCTCACAAGCTATTTCGCAGTGCTCGCTGCGACCCCGCTGCTGATAATAAAACTGCGGAACATGCGCATCGTTTCGCCTGATATGAACAAGCAGAAAAAGCCGCTCGTGCCCAAGATAGGGGGCATTGCGATACTTCTCGGGTTTTCCCTCGCCGCGCTCCTCTCGCTCGTGCTCTACAACCAGATGAACGTGGCGTACATGCTCGCTGCGATATGCTCAGTCGCGCTCATCTCGTTCCTCGGGCTTCTGGACGACATCCTGAACATACGCGACATATACCGCGTGGTGCTTCCCCTGTTCGCTGCCCTTCCGCTCATGGTCGTGAAGGCCGGGGACTCGAAAATAATACTCCCGGTTCTGAACAATCTCGTTGACCTGAACCTCGGCTCGGTTTCGCTTCCGCTCATCGGGGCTTTCAGCCTGAACCTCTACGTCCTCCTGCTCATCCCGATAGGCGTTGTCGCGTGCTCGAACCTCATCAACCTTCTATCAGGGTTCAATGGGTTGGAGGCAGGAACTGGCGCGGTCGCATGCGCGTCCCTGCTCCTCGCCGCGCTCACCCTGCACTCCTGGGGCGAGAACAACGTGGAATCAAGTTTCCTCCTGCTCGCGATGCTGGGCGCGTGCCTCGCGTTCCTCGTTTTCAACTGGTATCCAGCAAGGATATTCCCAGGAAACGTAACCACCTACGCCATAGGTGCGGTGATTGTGAGCGCGGTCGTGCTCGGGAACATGGAGCGGGCAGGGGTGATAGTGCTCACCCCCCAAATAGCCGAGTTTTTCCTGAAGGCGCGCTCCCTTTTCAGGGCCGAGAACTACTGCGTTCCCAAGAAGGGGCGGCTTTACCACGACGGCCCGATCTACTCGCTTACGCACCTGATAATGAAATACGCGCGCCCGACCGAGAGGCAGCTCGTGCTCATACTAATTCTCGTGCAACTCATTTTCGGGCTGCTCGCGGTCTCGAGCCTGTACTGGCCAAAACCCGCTTAAATCGCTACTGGCAGGTCACACTTTCCCCTCGATGACGAGGTCCACCATGCTTATCATCTGGTTCACGTTGTCGTAGTCATGTATTCTCCCGATGTCCATCCAGTACTCGTCGAAAACGTAGCCGAACAACCTCTTCTTTGCCGCAAGAACTGCGGGAAAAACGTCGCGCGCAAAGTCGAAGTTCGGCTTGATATAATCATAAATTTCGGGCTCGAACACGTACGAGGCGGAGTTCACGAGGTTCTGCACGATGGGCTTTTCCTCGAATTTTATTATTTTGCCCTCGTCGTCCAGTTTCGCTATCCCGTACTCGAGCGGGACGCCCTGCTTCTTCAGCCCCACGGCGCCTATCCCGCCCTTTTTCCTGTGATACTCGACCATCTTCTTTATGTTGAGCGTGCTGAGATGGTCGCCCATCACGACAACGAACGTCCCCTTCACCGTGTCTTTGAGCGGCAGTATCGAGCCTGCGGTGTTCAACTCGGTTTTCTCCTCCGAATAGACTATCCTCACGCCCCACCTCGAGCCGTCCCCGAAGTGCTCCTTTATCTGCTCCTTCAGATACCCAACCGTAAGCACGATGTCAGTGAGCCCGCTCCTCTTCAGGTTTTCTATCACGAACTCGAGGATGGGCTTCCTCCCGAGCGGGAGCATCGGCTTCGGAATGGAATACGTGTAAGGCCTGAGCCTCGTCCCCTTCCCCCCGCAAAGAACAAACGCCCTCATCATACCACCTCGTTATAATCAGCCGATCTCCCTTTTCGCGAACCGCGACCACTCCTCAACGAGCCCCTCTGCCCTCCCGCAGCTCTTCGCCTCTGCGAAAATCCTTATGTAGTCCTCTGTGCCAGAGGGGCGCGCGATGCACCACCCGTCGGGGTAGTTGATGCGCGCGCCGTCGAGCGTAACCACTTCCCTCCCCTCTTTCCTTGCCTTTTCAGTTATCGCGCGCATTATTTTTAATTTCTTCTCCCCTGCGCACGGTATTTTCGTTTTCGCGTTGAAGTACGCAGGAAGGCGCGCGACGAGTTTCGAGAGCGGCTCGCCTGAGCGCGCCATCGCCTCGACGATTTTTGCAGCCGTGATAAACCCGTCCTTCCCGAGATGAACGTCGGGCCAGATCACCCCGCCGACCTCCTCCCCGCCCACGACCGCGCGCATCTCGCGCATCTTTTCCGAGATGTAAGGTCCGCCGACTTTCGTGTAAACAACGCGCGAGCCGTGCTTCTTTGCAATATCTCTCACAACATCGCTCGTTGCGACAGTGGTCACCACATCGCCTTTTTTTCTCGCCAGCGCTGAGTCTGCGCAGAGCGCGAACACCTTGTCGCCAATCACATAGCATCCTTTCTCATCCACGAAAATAACGCGGTCCCCGTCCCCGTCCCACGCGATTCCGGCGTCCGCCTCTGTCTCGACGACGCACGCTATCAAGTCCCTCACGTTGCCCATCGTGGGCTCGGGATCCCTGCCAGGAAAGAAGCCGTCGGGCTGCGCGTTGAGACTGAGCACGCCGCACCCGAGCTCGCGGAACAGGTATGGCGCGAGGAGCGAGGCCGTCCCGTTCCCGCAGTCCAGAACCAGTTTCAATTTTTCTTTTTTGATGCGCGCGCCATCAACGTAATTTTTTATCGCAGATATGTGGTCCCGGAGCGCGAGGCTGTAATTTTCGATGCCGCGGATTTCGCTCCACTGCGCGCGTTTGCTGCCCTGCTCGAAAATTTTCTCTATCCCCTCGCCCCTCTCTTTTGAAATCGCAATCCCGTCTTTATCCACGAACTTGAGCGCGTTCCATTCCGGGGGGTTGTGGGAGGCGGTTACTGCAACGGCACCGCTCGCGCGCAGGCGCGTGGTCTCGAATTCCACTGTAGGCGCTGGCACCACTCCCAAATCAGCAACGCTGCAACCAACGCTGAGAAGCCCTGAGACGGCCGCGCCCTGCACCATACCCCCTGAAGTGCGCGTGTCCCTTCCAACCAAAACTCTTCCGCCGCCAACGTAGTTCCCAAAAGAAGCGCACATCCCCGCGACGAATTCCGGAGTAAGAAAGTCAAGCCTGCCGCGGATG
>JBFMAP010000040.1:0-7899 GCA_040755655.1 Microcaldota archaeon | reverse complement strand
CCCTTCGACAGCGCGCTCTGCGCGATTTGCGCCTGGTACGCGCGCGGCTCGAACGCGCCCTCCTTAATTAATGACATGGGTTTAGTTCTCGCGCAACAATATTATTCTTATTCGCCCACCCGAACGCGTTCGAACGCGTTCGGTAAATTAGCAAGGTATTTAAAGGGGGGAACCCAATATCTCTCGAGGGGTGGTAACATGACGGTTGGTGCTACCGACTATGCGACGGTGCTCCAGAACAGCATCGCGAAGAACGTGGACATGGCCGTGGGATTCATACCGAATCTCATAGCCGCGCTCGTAATCTTCGTCGTGGGCTGGGCTGTCGCGGTCATCGTGGCGAAAATAGTTGAGAGGCTCCTTAAGGCGTTCAGGTTCGAGGAGACGCTCAAGAAGCACGGGATGGATGACGCGCTGGGGAAGGCGAAGATAAGCAGGATACTCGTGCAGCTCACGAAGTACTACACGCTGCTCGTGTTCATCCAGATGGCCGTTGCTCTCGTGTACCTTGGCGCGCTCGCGAGTTTCGTGAACTCCGTGCTCTTCTACCTGCCTGTCCTCGTGGGCGCCGGTGTTCTGGTTGTGCTGTCCGCGCTCGTGGGCGAGCTGGTGAAGGAGAGAATCTATGACTTGGGCGAGTTCCCGTACTACAAGTTCATCGGCACGGTCGCGAAAGTTATAATAGTGCTGATGGGTGTCACGGTCGCGCTCTCCACTGTTGGCTTCAATATGGCGATAGTGGTGATGTCCTTCAACACCGTGCTCCAGGGAATCGTGTTCGGCGTCGCGGCCGCGTTCGCGCTCGCGTTCGGCCTAGGTGGTCAGGATGACGCGAAGGACATTGTGAAGAAGGCGAGGAAGAGGTTCAGCGTATAGTTCCGAACCCGCTCGTTTTCTTTCTTCTTTCTTTTTCTTATTTTTTAGCGTACGCGCTCGAAATTCACTCGACGAAATCCTTCAGCCTCCTGAGCGCGCGGTATTTCTCGCTCTCCAATTCGCGCTTTGCGCGAATGGACCATTTGTCGGAGACAAATTGGTCGCCGATTTTCGCGCCCATTACCGCGTCCTTCAGCATTGCGATTGAGGAATCGTATGTCTCCCTATCTACTGGATAGGGGAACCCATCCTTTCCCCCGTGCGCGAAACTGAATTTCGCGGGGTCATTCCAGCTCGGCTTCGTGCCGTATAGCAAATCAGAAATGAGCGCGAGCGCGCGCAGTTTCTTTGGCCCCATCCCGCGTAGCGCGACCAACTCCTCGTAATTCGCAGGCTGGAGTTCGTACGCGCGCCTTAGTATTTCCATACCGCGCGCGCCTATATCAACATCAAGAACTGGATGATGAGAGGGCAGGATTAGGTTCTCACTCGCATACTCGTTTAGCAGCATCTGGCCTGCTGGCTTCACGTATTTTCCAATTTTTTCAGGCCCGTCCCTAACCAAATCCAAACTCGCCTTTCGCGTTTCTTCGCTCGCGCGCGCGGTCAAGTCAAGCACGCGCTCCTCAAACCTCTGGGTGCAAATTCCTGAGTGCGGCTCGCTCACGAAACTTTCCACGCCCTCTGAAAGCCAGTGGTACCTGCGCGCGTAATTATCGTTCATTCCCTGCTGAACGACCGCCCATTCCCCTTTCTCGGAGAGGAAAAAGCAGTGGTGATAGAGTTGATACGAATCCTGAACGCATGCGTTGTCAACTTTCGCGGAGAGAATGCTCGAGCGCCTCAACTCCGCAATTTTCGCATCAGAAAGCGAGAATCCCTCGCCAATTTTTTCAATCTCCTCGGGTGCGCGCTTCGATGTTTTTCCCTTCCCTCCTGCGACAGCAATTCCCAATTCCTCCCTCCCGAGCGCGAGCTTGAGCGCCGCGCACGTCGTCGTAGTGGTGCCAGAGGAATGCCAGTCGAAACCCAGAACGCACGAGAGCGCCTGAAACCAGCAGGGGTCGGAAACGCGCCTGAGAAATTCCCTCTGCCCGTATTCATAAACGAGCGCGCTCCCTATTTCGCGCGAGAGAAGCACCATCCTCTCGAAAAGCCAGCGGGGCGCCTTCCCGTAATGAAGAGGCAAATCCGCGCTTCCAGTCCGTTTCAAAACAACACCGAAAATGCTAGTGCGCGCTCGGATTTAAAAACGAGTTCGAGCGGTGAGTTTCCAAAAAACGCGCGGAGAAAGTAATAAAAAGATTAGAGCGCGAGTATTAGCGCACGTGAAGGACAGATTCTATTTCTGCTGCTTCGCGGAGTGAAACAAGAGAGTTGAATTGGATTTGAACCGGAGTTGAAAACATGACAGAAATGAATGACTTTTCGGGCTTCAACCTCAGGCCAGAGGTTATGAAGGCTCTGAGGGAAATGGGAATAACAAAGCCAACGGACATTCAGCGCGAGACGCTGCCGCTCGTGTTTCAGGGAGAGGACATCATAGGCCAGGCGCAGACAGGGACTGGAAAGACCGCTGTGTTCGGCATCTACCTAATAGAGTCTATTGACCCGAACTCAAGGGACACGCAGGCGCTCATACTCGCTCCCACTCGCGAGCTCGCTGTGCAGATAAGCGAGGAGATTAAGAAGATAGGGAAATACATGCGCGGGCACGTCCTTCCAGTTTACGGGGGCGCGAGCATAAACGTTCAAATTGAGAGGCTCTCGCGCGGGGTGCAGATAGTCGCCGGCACGCCCGGAAGAATATTGGACCACCTGCAGAGGGGCACGCTCGAACTCGGGAACGTCTCTTGCGTCGTCATCGATGAGGCGGACCGTATGCTCGACATGGGTTTCATAGATGACGTGAGGCAGATACTCTCGCACGTGCCGAAGCAGAGGCAGACGCTTCTCTTTTCTGCCACGATGCCGCCTGAGATTCTCGCGCTTTCAAAGGAATACCAATTGTACCCGCATTATGTTGCGGTGAGCAAGGATGAAATCACGATAAAGCATATAAAGCACTCCTTCGTGCAGGTTGATTTCCACGACAGGTACCGCGCGCTGTTCGCGTACCTCTCGCAGAGGAAGCCCACGCACACAATCATTTTCTGCAGAACCAAATTTGTCGTCGAGAGGCTTGCGAACGACCTGATGCGTTTCGGGCTGAAGGTAGAGGCGCTGCACGGGGGCTTCAGCCAGAGGCAGAGGGACATCGCGATGCACAAGTTCAGGAAAGGCGAGATAAATGTCCTCGTTGCAACGGATTTGGCTGCGCGCGGGCTCGACATCTCCGGCGTTTCTCACATCATCAACTTCAACCTCCCAGAAGAGCCGCTCATGTACACGCACAGGGTCGGCAGGACAGGGAGGATGGGAAAAGGCGGAACCGCGTTCTCGATTGTTGCGACAGACGAGTTGGGGCTTCTGGGGCAGATTGAGCGCGAGTGCGGGATCACGATGGAGGAGGAAAAACTCGCAATCCCGCCGAGGAGAGGCGGTTACAGGGGCGGGCAGCCGCGACCCCGGCAGACATACGGCCCGCGCGGCCCTGATTATCCAGCGCGCAGGCACGGGCAGGAATATCCTCCGCGCCGCGAACACGGGCCAGGATATCCAACGCGCCACGGGCAGGGTTATCCACGACGCGATTCAGGCCCTCGCAGAACTCATTTCGGCGGCAGGCCGCGCCGCGACAGGAATCGGTGAAAAGTTTAAGCACCCTTAGAAACGTACATTTCCTTTATTCTGTTTGTTTTCTCGTCGATTATCACAATCTTCGGTTTCGGAGACTTTTCTTTAGGAATATCCACTAAGCAAAAAGCCATAACGATAACCACGTCCCCTTTTCGGATTCTGCGCGCGGCAGCGCCGTTCATGCAAATAGTGCCAGAGCCGCGGGGCGCGGCAATCGTGTAAGTCTCAAGCCGCTCGCCGTTGTCAATATCCACGACGAGCACTTTCTCGTATTCGTAGATTCCAGCGGCTTCCATCAGGTCCCGGTCAATTGTGATGCTACCTACGTAATCAACATTGGCTTCTGTTACGCGCGCACGATGGAGTTTTCCTCTTAGAAATTCAACTAACACGCGATCACCTTCTTTTGCCAGCATGGGCGCGGAGGCATTCTTACCTCTCGCACATTTGTCTGTGCTTTGAGACGAACGATTCTCTTTAAAGTTTCGAGTTTATACTTATCTCCATCAGTTATTACATCTTGTGGTGGACGATTCTGCCTTGCCCCATACCAATTTCTGAACTCATTGTTTTGTTTGTGCTGCTGGACTTGTTCAAGAACTTCTTGTATTTTTTCAGGCGTAATCTCTTTCAAGTACTTGAAAAACCCTTCCAAATCAGGCTTTGCTTTTGTCCCCTCTCCTTCTTTTTGGTCCTTGCGTACCCCCGTGCCCTCGCCAAAATACACCTTTGCGTCCTCCTCGCCATTAATAAAAGAGATAGAGAAATGCCAGAGCGCAGCGTAGTCCTCGAAACTGAAATCCTTTGTACTGCACTGAGGCATATTATTTGAATAGGAAGAAAAATCAATAACATTGAATTTAACCTTGTATGCGCATCCGCTAGGTATCGCAAAGCGTTCGAAGTCAGCAGCATCGGGTAAGCAAGAATAGCCATAGACTATATGATTGTCACTCAAACCGGTTTCCCTAAGCGCGCGTGCATAAAGAATATCGTAAGCCATCTGCTCAAGAGCCTGACCTGGAACACCAAGGATGCATGCGCTATAGACATACATACCCTTTTCCTTAGCCTCTGCGAGCAAGCGCGCTTCATGTGAAGCCGTCTCCTCTGTAAAATGCGCCCCGCCATGCCGTGGGTTGAGCGGTAAATATATACACGTGCATCCATGCTCCGCCATGAATTTAATATCTCCAGCTTTGAGAGATTCCGGTTCGAGCCCGCCGTTATTTTGGTGAGTGAAGCCCTCCTCATATGCGATCTCTATTATTCTGCGCCAGATTTGTGGAGGCAGACGCGTTAAATTATCATCCTGAAAAATAACATGATTGAACCCCTTCGCGCGCATTTCCTTCAGGAACTTACGAATACTTTCCTTGTCATAAACACGCCATCCTTTCTCATTTTTCATCGAGCCCATGCGACTGCTTGTTGTGCAAAATGTACACGCATTCACACAGCCGAACGAGAGGAAAATATCAAAGTAATGGCCTGGCGCAGTATTCGCATAGGTCGGCTGTGCTGTGCGCGAATAATTAGCCACTATCTCCGGATTTGGCAAAGGATAGGGAATCTTTTCATCAAGTATTCCTCTTCGTTTAAGTTGCTGCTCGCGTAGGCTTACCCCTTCGTTCAACTCTTCCGTAAGCATTTGCTCTTCTACCAATCCCTTGCTCGTCAGACCAACCACTTGCACGACCTGACCATCCTTATTCAAGAAAGCCGAGCCTATTGTATTCGCTAACGTCTGCCGCAGGTCTTCTTTGCTTTCGATAGCCTGCACAACTTTCACAAGCCAGTTCATACCCTCGTGAATGCAAACTGCATTTATTGCGCCCTTCGCAGCCCTAAGGGTAAGTTCTGGCAAGCCGTCTGCTCCTGCCCCACCTGCCACGATTGGCGTTTGTGGAAAATTTTCTTTGAGCAGTTTTGCTGTTTTGATGAGCGAAGGAAACTGGCAGGTTGCAACACTGCTGATGCCAACCAAATCAGGTTTGAACTCCTTTAAGCGCTGTACTATCTCTTCATCTCGAAGTCCATACTCCTTTATCCAACCGTCGTTTGAGCGTAGATTATCAAAGCCCTCGAGCGCGCTATCAATAATTAGCACTTCGCAGCCTCTCTTCAGAAGCGCGGAAGCAAGCAGTTGTATGCCGATAGATTCGGCTGCTTTTTTGTAGTCCCCTGGCCAAGCTAACAGATTCGGGCGTATGAGGGCTACCCTAACCTTATTTTTTTCTTCCATAGAATTATTGCTTATACTTTTTGTTATATTTATAGTCTTTCAGTTAATTTTTTTACAAAAGCAAATATTTATAAATAAAAAATGCTAAAGTAAAAATATGGATGGGAAAGACCGCGAAAAACTGGATGTGAAGGACAGGAAAATCCTTTACCAGCTGGATTTGGATAGCCGGCAGCCCGTTTCCTTGACTGCGAAAAAGGTAGGGCTTTCCAAGCAGGCAGCAGATTACCGGATAAAGCAACTGTTGAAAAAAGGAGTTATTTCCGGCTTTTATACCGTAACGAGCAGCGCGAAGCTGGGCTATACGCAGTATAAAATTTATTTGAGGCTAGGGAGTATTTCGGCTGAAGAGGAAAAAGAATTGATTGATTATCTCGTGAAGCACCCCAAAACAATCTTCGTGGTCTCTATCATCGGGAAATACGACCTGATAATCGGGATAGCTGCGCGCAATCCCCAGGAGTTTAGGAAATACTTGGAAGAGATACAAAAGAAATACGGCAAATATTTCATGGCTTTTGATGTGATTACAAACATCGAGGTCTATGAGTTCAATAAAGAGTATTTAGATCCAAAGCCAGGGAGAAGGAAGATGTTTACCATCATCGGCAAGCCAGCAAAAGAAGAGCTGGACGAGCTTGGCTATCGTATTCTTGAGCAACTTGCCTATGACGTGAGAAAAAGCAACCGCGAGATCGCAAAAGCACTGAAAATATCACCTGAAACCGCGCGCCAGCGCATAAAGGAGATGATAGAAACTGGTGTGATTGAATCATTCAGATACTGGTTTAATCACGAAAAAGTTCCGTGGGTGTGGTACAAAATCGCGCTCCATCTAAAGGAGATGAGCGAGGAGACTGAAAGAAAAATAATTTCGTATTGCAGAGGAGACCCGCGCATACTTTGTTATCTCCATTGCATAGGCCCATGGGACGCAGACCTAGAACTCGAAGTAACAGACGTCGTGGAACTTAATGAAATTCTGCGCGATTTCCGCAGGCAGTTCAAAGATGTTATTAAAGATTACGACCCGCTTCTCCTGTACCGCACGTACAAATATGGTTATATTCCGTTGCGCGCGTAATTGAATTTTACAATTTTTTATAGAAACGTTTATAACCGCCGGAATGTTCAACATAATCATGACACAACTTTCGCGCAACGGTTCGGAATCGAACGGCGAAACAAAGGAAGAAAAGAAAGAGAAAAGGGAGGAAGAAAAAGAGGAGAGGAAAGAAGAAAAAAAGGAAGAGAAAGAGGAGAGGCAGAAGCCGATAAAATTTCTTTTTGTGTCTTTTGATGGACTTATTGGAGACCTCGCGTGGCAGGTTAGGAAGGAGGGCAACGAGGCGAAATACTATATACACGCGAAAACAGAGAAGGACGTCGCGGATGGGTTCGTTGAGAAGTGCGAGGAGTGGAAATCTCTTAAGGACTGGGCTGACGTGATTGTGTTCGATGATATAGGATTCGGGCAGGTGGCAGAGGATTTGAGGAAGGAGGGAAAAGCGGTTGTGGGAGGCTCGCTTTACACCGACCAACTCGAGGACGACAGGGAGTTCGGGCAGAACGAACTCAAGAAAGCAGGCGTGAGCGTTCTGCCGCACTGGGATTTCAGCGATTTTGACGAGGCGATCGATTTCGTGAAGAAGAACCCAGGCAGATACGTCATCAAGCCGAGCGGCAAGGCGCAGAACGAGAAGGAACTCTCCTTCATAGGGCAGGAGGAGGACGGCAACGACGTCATGAACCTGCTGGAGCATTACAAAAAGAGCTGGTCCAAAAAACTGAATAATTTCCAGTTGCAGAAGTTCGCGCAGGGAGTCGAAATAGCAGTGGGCGCGTTCTTCAACGGGAATGATTTCGTCTATCCCGTCAACGTGAATTTCGAGTACAAGAAGATGTTCCCAGGTGACATCGGGCCGAACACAGGCGAAATGGGAACGATGATGTTCTGGTCCCAGCCGAACGTCCTGTTCGACGAGACTCTGATGAAAATGAAATCCGCTCTCGCGCAGTCAGGCTACGTTGGGTACATA
>JBFMAP010000039.1:4223-8089 GCA_040755655.1 Microcaldota archaeon | reverse complement strand
GTTCGCGCTCTCGAACCCAGGCGCGAGCGCGCCGAGAAGTTTTATTTTTATTATCGGGCGCGAGTCTGGCGCGACTTTCTTCAGGATGTCGCCTATCTCTTTTGAAACCGCATCGGACGCAACTGTGGGCGAGGCGTTGCCAAGCGTGATCTGCCTGAAAAAGAATGCGCGAGTGTGTATTTCCCTGAAAACAGTCTGCTTTGTTTTCGTGTCGAAAATGAGGAATCCCTTCGGCGCCTGCTCCTCTTCTCTCATCTGCGTGA
This sequence comes from Microcaldota archaeon, assembly GCA_040755655.1. Lineage (GTDB taxonomy): Archaea > Micrarchaeota > Micrarchaeia > Burarchaeales > JBFMAP01 > JBFMAP01. The sequence continues at coordinate 7,826 of JBFMAP010000039.1, read as the reverse complement.
GCACTGTACTGCCCGGGATTAGGAGCGGCTTCCCGCGCAGTGTCTCGACAATTTTCCTGTGGATGTGCCCGCACACGTACAAATCGAATCCATCAGGAAGGTTTTCCGCGCTGAGAAAATCGCGCGCAGCAGGAATAAACTCGTTCATCGTCTGGTGAAAAACGAACGCGTTGAACGCGCCCTCCACGGGTTTAGGGCTCAGCGCGGCGAGCGCGCTCCTCGCGTACTCGTCAGGCACGCCCCCCAGACCCTGAACCGCGACTCGCTCCCCATCCTTTTCAAAAATTATTTTATTGTTGTGCGCGTTGAGGAGGAAGCCCGCGGTTTCCAGGGTTTGAATCGGGTTCACCATGTCCTTTGTCCTGCGCTCGTGCGTGCCGTGAATCGCGATGATTGGAACGCCGCCTCCCTCGCCAACTCGTTTCGCTGACGATGGAAGTGACAGCGATTTGAAAATCTTCAGGGCGCGCGCAAGCACCTCTGGCTTCGGGACGCGCGCATCGAATATGTCGCCGACGAGAAGCAGGAGGTCGGCTTCGGAACACGCCTTCCGCAGCGCGCGCTCTGCCTGCGCGAAAGAATCATCGTAGAAGCGCTCGTACCCGAAGTGGAAATCCCCTAGGATTGCGAGTTTCATGAAGTGATATAATATCTAAAATTAATTAAACTTTTATCGCATGCTGACTCCCGCCTTCTCGAGCATTTTCTTAACTTCGCTGTCATCGAACGCGACGAGCGGGTAGAAAAGAGGGGTTTCCGTTTTCCCGCGGGAGAGCGCACCCTTCAAATCATCGCCGACCACGATTCCGCGCGCGCCTGTCCTCCGCGCGAGCTCGTCTGCGATAGCGAGCAACTGTTCTCGTTGGATTTTCAGCGAGTAGAGTTTCAGATTTTTTCCTATGTGCCATTTTCTCAGTTCGCCCGCAACGCGTGTGATTTTTTTGTTTTTTGCTGTTGTTTTTGCATGCAATAATACGAGCCTGCATCCCCTTCTCATCAGCATCCACGCTGCGAGGAGGGAGCGCGGCCCTCCTGATATTAGCGCGAGCGCCTTCCCCTGCGAGCCGAGAGGAAGTCCTCCGGGCCCGCGTATAACGTGCGTTGAGACGTACGCCTTTTCGTGCCTAACATAGACGAAAATTTCATTATCCGCCTCATCGAGGTCAACTGTGAGTTTTCTCGCGCGCTGCACGGCCGCGCCGCATATTCTTCCAATATCCTCGCTCGAAAAAGTGTGCGAGCCCACGCGCCGCGCGCGTATCGCGAACGAGGAATTTTTCTTGAACTTTTGCGCGGCGCGCGCGCATTTTTCTGCGATTTTTTCCATCCTTGCAGGAACGACCTCGCACGAGAGGAGGAGGTTCACCCCGAATACGCGCGAGAGGTGCGCGAGATGCCTTTTCTCATTTTTTACCTCTATGAGAAGCACTCCTCCCTCCCTCGCGAGCGCGTATTTTTTCACTCCGTGCGAGAGAAGGGAGGCGCGTATGTTCTCCACCAGTATGTTTTCCAGGCGAGCGCGCGTCATCGTCCCCTTGAGGAGCGGCTCGGAGTACTTGAGCATCAGCATGGCATCAACAGGAGTAGATTTAAAAGGAAGAATTAAAAAATTCAATTGCTCGCGAGGGCGCGAGGTGGGGTTATGGAGATATATTGGCTGCATGCTGCTTTGGGCGCGATGGTCGTGTTGGGGGTATACAACGTTGTCGTTAAGAGGTTTCTTACGAGCGAGGACTGGAGGGTTCTTCTCCCGCTCATAACCATCGTCGCGCTCGCGCTCACAGTTTATTTCGTAATGAATTACAAAGAAGTGAGGTTCACTGGGGTTTCCTGGCCTTACGCGCTCGCGCTCGGGGTTGTTTTCGGCGCCGCCATCGTGCTCTCGTTCATAGCGATAAGGGACGGGCCTCTCAGCGTCGTAATCCCGATAATAAGCATGAGCACTGCGGTAACCGTGGTGGTGGGGATTTTATTCTTGGGCGAGCATCTCAGCGTCGCGCGCGGGGCCGGGATAGTGCTCGGGCTCGTGAGCATCTACCTTCTCGCGAGCTGACTCAACTCGCGTTCGAGCGAAAGAAGAATTTTTTTATTTTTCTTTCCAAGAGCGTAGCCGCCAACATCCCCGTCCGAGCGAACGACGCGGTGGCACGGAACAACGAGCGGGAGTTTGTTTTTTTTGAGCGCGTTTCCCACCGCACGGAACGCGCGCGGCTTCCCGATTGCGCGCGCAATCTGCTTGTACGTGCGCGTCTCGCCTAGGGGAATCTTGCACGCCTCGGCAAGAACCATCCTCTCAAACTTTGACACCATACTCAACCAACTTCTCCTTCACGAGCCTCACGCAGTCGGCGAGCGCCTCCTCAACCTTGTTTGTGTTCGGCCCGTTCGCGCCTGCGGCGCATGGATGCCCGCCCCCGCTTCCCCCAATCATGCCCGCAACGCGCGACATTATGTCCGCGAGGTCCACTCCGGTCTTCGCGAGTTCGGTCCTCATCCGCGCGGATATGCGCGCGTCCTCACCCTCGTATCCCACGAACGCGAAGTCTGCGCCGAGCATCAGAAATGAGGAAGCAGCCGCTGACTCAAACGCGCTCACCATCGAGGCGACGATGAGAAAATCTCCAACGCGCGTGAGCTGCGCGCGCTGGCACGCCTTTAGAATTGCAATTCGCTCTGAGATGTTCATCGGGGTTTCTGTGAGCGCGAGCACCTCCTTGTAATCCATCCTCGTCTTTTCGAGAAGTTCGCCCACATATTTGAACGTTTTGGTGTTCGCGTTCTGGAAATTGGCGGAGTCGGAGATGATTCCGCACAGAAGGCACACCGCCACGCTGTCGGCGACTTCGTAATTCAATTCTTTCAGCAACTCGTAAACGATCTCTGCAGTAGATGAATACGAGGGGTCTATCATTTCCGTGCGCGCGTGAATTGAGTCAGGATGGACGGTGTGGTGGTCGAGTATCATAACATCGGAGAAATTTTCGAGCCTGCCGAGTTGCGGGAGGAGCCCGCGCGAGTTCGTGTCGAGAATGATGAGCGCGCCGCAGTCCTGCGGGAACTCGTCGAACCCCGCGCCCAGATATCTCATCAGTTTCTTCGCCTGCGCGTTCACTGGGTCTGGCGCGTATACAAGGGAATTTTTGAAAAAGGATTTGAGCGCGAAAGCGCTCCCCACCGCGTCGACGTCTCCTAGCGAGTGGAACGTAATCAGCACGCGCGCATTCTCGTTGCGCCTGAAAAACTCGTTCGCGCTCGGCATCAGCCAGCACCGGCGCTTCCCTCAATCTTCGCCCTGAGTTCCGTGAGTTTGCTCCTGAGTTTCTCCTCCTGTTTCGTGAGAACGTTCAATCGCACTGCGAGCGTATCCTTTCTTTCGGTGAGCTCTTTTACCGTCTCGTCCTTTTTCGACTCCACGAGAACGGTGCCCACTGCCCTGTAAACAGCGCCTGTTGACTTCTTCAGCTCCTCGAGCGCGTTGTCAATCTCGTCCATCTGCAGTTGCACCTGCTGCCTCTGCACCATCGTGAGCTGGAGAGCGCTCTGCGCGTTCTGGAACTCCGCAATCTGCTGTTCTGTCTCTTTTGAAATTTCCGGAGCGGCCAT
>JBFMAP010000039.1:0-4213 GCA_040755655.1 Microcaldota archaeon | reverse complement strand
CTCTGTTCTTTCTTCTTCGAGACGTTAATTACTGACAGAAGAACCTTTAAAAGCCTTAGGTAGGAGTTCGCCGTCGCGCGCAGCGCGGAAACATCGCCCGCGTGGATGGTTATTATGAGCGCGCTTCCGTCGCGCGCAATTCCCGCCTCGCTCCTCTTTTTGAATTTCGCCTCAGTCGCAAGCGAGCGGCGAGCGTTCTCGGCTTCTTTTTCCGTATCGAAATGCACGCGTATAACACAGGAGAATTTCCCATCCATACAAATCACACGCTATAATTTTAGCACGAGCATAATTTTTTTATTTCGCGAGAAAGTTATTTCTTTCGCGCCTGCCCTTATTTCCGTCATCTCGTCCTCATCGCACTCCCCGCATTCCGCTTCATCGAAATCGAAGAGGCGCGCGAGCTCTCTCTTTCTTTCGCCTGAAATTCTCATGCCCTCGGGTTGCTCGCGGATTTTCGCAGTGCCCATTTTCACCCCTGAAATTTTTATCTCCGGCTCGAGCCATTCCCAGGAGCCGTTTATTTTCATAAATGAGATTGAGGAGGGGTTTCCGTTCTGCTCGTAAACGAGGAGCGCGCGCCTCTTCCCGAGCGATTTCGCGCGCTCGAAAATATCCTCGATGCCCTTCTTCCCCCTGTTCTCGTAAACCCCGCGCGGGAGAAGGGCGGCGAGCAACCTGCACAACCGCTTCGTCGTCAGCGAGGGTTTCCTGCTCGTTGTTACGTAGAACATAGAATCCGCTGCGTTTAGTTTGCGCGAGTGGAAGTTATTCTGCTTTGACGTCGCGCGCAATCGGCTGGCGCTCCTTGAAAAGCACGCGGCACCCGCAGTACGGGCATCTCACGAAACTCTCGTCCAGCTGCTTTATGCTCTTCCTGCACTTCGGGTTCCAGCACCTGTACATAAGCACCACCACATAAGATTATTTCTCAATTATTTCTTCCTGCCTGCGCGCGCATCCGCAATTATCCTTCCCGCGGTCTCGCCGATTCCTGTGGAAAGCGAATACGCGCCGCCTGCGAAAACGCCCCCGCACGAGAGGCACTTCCAGAGGGAGTTCCCCTTTCTCCTCACGCTTTTCTTCCCGCATTTCGGGCAGGGGTATCTCGCGCGCTTCTGCTTATCAACGGCGCGCGCAATTTTCCTTATCTCCGCGCCGTATCTCACGCTTGCCTTTGCCATGCGACCACAACCAACAATAATCCCCGCGCGACAGTTTATAATTGTTACAACAGCGCGCGCAGCTCGCTCCCCTTCCCGAGCGCGAGGTCCACAAGCTTCAGTATCTCCTCGTGCGTGAACGAGCCGCTTCCTGCCTTCTGCGCGGCGCATACGTGCTCGCCGGTCGTCGCGAAAGAGAGCCTCGCGCTCATAGCGACCTCCTCGTCAAAGCACGGGTCGAGCACTATGCTGCCGTTGATTTTCGCGAACGTGCACGCGACCACCTTTTTCTCAATCTTGAGTTTTCCCTGCGACTCCGTGCGTATGACCTGCCCGTCCTCGTACTTCGGCCATCTCGCGTTCAGCAGCGCTGACATCGCCGCGAGCGCAGCAGCATCAATCAGATTTCCGTCATAATCGAGAACGTAAATATCTATGAAAAGCGACCACACCTTCCCCTCCTCTATGAAGAACGACTCCAAATCGACGACCTCCGCGCTTCTTATCCCCCTGTCCACCACGCGCGCGAGCTCGATTGACCTCTCGTCCGGGGGGCCTGGCTCGAACGTCGGGGATGCGAGCGGGAGGAGTTCAGCGTTCGTCGAGAGAACTCCCTCCTTCGGCCTGTCCGCAAAAGGCATCCCGACCCCGAACTTAATTCCAACCAGGACCTGCGTGTCCCCTATCCGCACCTTCGCGGAGCCCTCCGCGGACGTGAGCACGTTCGGCTCAAGGATTATTTTCCTGTACTCCTCGAACCCGCGCTCGCCGGGCCGCTTGCCCTTTCTTATCAAATCCTGAACGTAATCCTTTTTCACCTCGTCGAGAATCTCCATGTTATCCAACCCCTGAGCCGGCCGCACCAGCGCCGGCGTTGTTCGCGCCGTTAGAATTTCCGCCCTCATCCTTCTTGCTCTCGTAAACCTTCCTGAGCGCCTCTACCTGAAGCCCGTGGACGTGCTTCGAGCCCTCGCGCGCCATCTCGAGCGCCTGCCTCATCTCGTCGCGGTTGAGGAGCCCGTCCAGCTGGAAAAGCAAAATGTCGCCGTTGCGCGGCGCGAACGCGACCGGGATGTCTGACTCGCCGTAGTTGTCCTCGTCCCGCGAGAAGTCGAGCGCGATTTTTCCCTCTATTTTTCCCACTGCGACCGCGCACACCAAATCCCTCATAGGTATTCCCGCGTTCGCGAGCGCGACCGCTGCTGCGGTTATGCCAGCGCACCTCGTCCCACCGTCTGCCTGGAGCACCTCGATGAAAATATCTATCGCAGTTTTCGGGAACTGCTCCGTAAGCACCACGTTCTCGAAAACCTCGCGAATCACCTTGGAGAGTTCTGTGGACCTCCGCGATGGGCCTGACCTCCCGTGCTCCTCAATAGATGAAAATGGCGCCATCATATACCTGCAGTGCAGCACCGCCCTGTAAGGGTCTGTTTCGTGTTTTGGAATGCACTCCTTCGGCCCGTAAACGGCTGCGAGAATTTTGTTCTCGCCCCACTCGATGTATGCGGAGCCGTCTGCCTTGTTAAGAACGCCTGCCTCAATCTTGATTGGGCGGAGCGCGTTCAGCTCCCTTCCGTCCATCCTCTTCCCGTCTTCTCTTATTAAAACCTGTTTTTCAGAACTTCCCAAATAATCACCTGTTATCATCTGTTATTCTGATTCCTCAACTCATTTTCAAGAAAATCGTGAATCGCGTCCGTGAGTCCTGCTGTGTGCGCCTCATTTTCTATTTTCAGGATTGCGCGCGCTGCGAGCGAGGAATTTCCACCTTTTATCCATATCCGTCCGTTATTTCCAACGAGTATCTCGCTCCTCGTGGCGTCGCGGAGCATGTTCAGCATGGAATTTTTCTTTCCAATCACGCGCGGGACCTTCACTGACGCGACCTCGATTATCTCGCCGCCGCGCAGCCTCTTCGCCTCTGTGAGGTCCACGTTCCTGACCTCGTCAGCGCCCTTCACCCGCGCAATCAGAATGTCGCCCATCTGGAACTCGTCGCGCGTCTCCTTTCCAGAAAGGAATCCGAGGTACGGGGATTTTATCTCAACCACGTATCCCGAGAACTTCACTTCCTTCACCACGCCTATTATGACATCTTCCGCGAGAGGAGTGTACGCGCCCTGAAGCGGGATGAGCCTTCCCTCTCTCTCATTGAAAAGCCCGACCACGCTCGAGTATGTTTTTCCGTTCTGGACGTACGCATATGAGATGTTGCGCGGCGCCTCGAAAAGGACCTCGCCTGGAACGACTATTCTCGTTGAGTTTGCATCCACCATAAAACCACAATCCATCCACATTACTGCTTCAGCAGTTTCGTCTCAGCCTTCCCCCCTGTCAATTTATTTATCCTGTCGTAGAATTAAGCCTGCAATCCAGCAGGCATCTCCACGAGCACAATCAAGTCCCCGTTCTTCTGCCATTCCTCCTTCTGAATGTTGAACTCCTTCAATGTCCCGTATGATTTGGGCGCGAACTCCGCGGGAATTCTCACAGCGATGCGCGCCTTCTCGAATTTCAAGGGAAGCACGAGCCTGAGCGCCTTGAGCACCTCCTCAATCTGCGCCTCTGCGTCCTTTCCTGCATCAATATGAACCTTCGCCTCCTCGAGCGCCTTCTCGATGCGCTGGGGCGGGTGGGGCGCGCCTGTGCGAGGGTCTATGCACTCGCGCGCAAGAATCGCCACGACTTTTTTTGTTTTCTCCTCGAGCATCTTTTTTCTCTGCTCTGTGGTGAGCTGAATCTCCCCTTTCTTGAGTATCGTTTCCGCAATCTGCGTGACGTCGTTCGTGCCGAACGCCTTCCTCACCGCCTCTGCGGTGTGGCGCTCGCCCTTGCGCGCGTTCTTGAACACCTCCTCCACAGCGAGGATGTTCAGGAGGTCGCTCTTCCTCCCAGTCTTGTACATGTACGCGAGGTCAGGGTCCACCAGGATCTCGAACCTCTCGCCGTGGGAATCAAGGTGCGCGATTATCGCATTATCCAGACTTACCATAATCTTACCATAACAACGCGCGCAGACCGAACGAACAACGCACCAACCACGCATG
>JBFMAP010000038.1:0-8142 GCA_040755655.1 Microcaldota archaeon | reverse complement strand
ACCGGAATGCCCAAGTCGCGCGTTGACAAGTTCAACAACATTCTCGACATCGTGCGCGACCTGCAGAAGCAGTTCGACGAGGTGGAGATTTCGCAGGTGGTTGAGGAGGCGAGGAAGTACGACATCGATGAGGTGAGCGCGCGCAGGTTCATCGAGGACCTCCTGCGCAAGGGCGAACTTTTCGAACCTCACCACGGGCACATCAAAATCGTGAGGAAGTTCGAGTAGCGCGAAGCAGTAAGCGGACGAAATACGCTATAGATAAAGATTAGGCAACTCTAAGCTCACATAACTCGACTATTCACCAAAAATATAAAAGATTTAGGGGGATAATTATTTGTATGTCAAGAGAAACAATCCCTTCAGAGACAAAACGAGAGGTATTAATAGAATCTGGGTTTCGATGCGCAGTACCAACTTGTAGGACTATTCTGACTTTGGATATCCACCACATCATCGAAGTCTCGGAAGATGGGGGAAATGAAGCGTCTAATCTAATTCCGCTATGTCCAAATTGTCATGCTTTATACCACAGGGGTATAATTACTAGAGACGCTATTAAGGTTTGGAAAGGAGTGCTTATTTCACTGAATGCGGCATTTGATAAAGATACTCTAGATAATCTACTTTTTTTAAGCAAAGTCCAAAGAAAAACATTGGCTTTGTCAGGCGATGGCGTGCTTAAATTTTCTAAACTTTTATCGGCAGGACTTGCTCAGTGTGAGATAATAATGCAAAATGGTCCAATTATAGTGTATGACGTTTTTTTGACAGAAAAAGGAAGACGTTTTGTTGAAGCATGGAAAACGGGTAGGGAAGAAGAATTAAGAAAAGCAATCAGTGAGCAACTCTAGGCTCAATTTTTACTTATATTTTACTTATATGTTTGTTAACATCACTCATTTTGGTTATCCAAGATTCAGTACGCAGATAGGTTGTGAAATTTGGAGAAAGTAATTTAAACACGCGCCGGTCAATTTCTGGACATGAAACAAGTGGCTATGATATTCCTTATGTTCCTGCTCGCGCAGCTCCTGGGGCTGTACGTGGGCGCGATGCTCATAACGCTGAGCTCTGTAATGCCTGAAATCTCGCAACTGAACGTCGCGCCCGGCGGGGAGTCCGGAGACGTTTCCAACTCGCTTTTCTTCCTCCTCTACATTCTCGCGGGCGCGGCGGTCATACTGATTGTTTTGAAACTTTACAAGGGATTGATTCTGTTCAAACTGATGGAGACGATGATAATACTCGTCGCTTCGTTCATCGTTTTCTTCGCGGTGTTCATCGCGCTGGGCGTTCCCAACTATGAGGAACTGTCGCTGGTGTTCGCGCTCGGGCTCGCTGTGATGAAATTCATTTTCCCGAGAATAAGGAACGCGACAGCGGTCATTGCAAGCGCGGGCGTGGGCGCCATCTTCGGGTTCTCTCTTGACATCATTCCTGCAATACTTTTCGTTTTCGGCCTATGCTTGTATGATTTTCTGTCGGTTTTCTGGACGAGGCACATGATAACAATGGCGCGCGAACTCGGGAAGCGCGAACTCTCGTTTTCCGTGAGCGCGAGCGGAAAGAGTTACAAGGCTTACCGCGCGCCTCCCTCTAGATTGAAAACAATGCCGAAGGAGGAGAAGATAACCACGCTCGAGCTGGGGACAGGCGACATGGCGGTGCCCCTGATGCTCGCGGTCTCCGCGTACAAGGTGGGCGGGCTCGTCTCTTCATTTTCAGTTGTTATCGGCTCGAGCCTCGCGCTCGCGTACGTGCTTTATTACGTCTACAAAAATAGGGTTTTCCTTCCCGCGCTCCCGCCCCTCGCGTTCGGGGGGCTGCTCGTGCTCGCGGTTGTGAAATTGGTTGGGCTATTTTGAGATAGAGATAAATAACTTCTTCCTTATAATATATTGTCCTGCGCGGCGTGAAGGACGGTGGGAATATGGGGTTGGCTGTTGATATTGCTGGACGACAAGGAGTAGAGCAGAAAACTGGCCGGAGAGCGGTTCAGTTCGTTAAGGATTGGTATTCTCTTGGATTTAGGTTCGCACGCGCAAGATTGCTTGTGGAGGAATATAACGCGAGCATTATTCCTGATGAAAAAAAGTTGAAGAAAGCAGCGGAACTTTACGGGAAGGTTTACAGAAGGCTTTCTGAGGAAGATTACAGAAATGGTAAAGAATCGCCTGAGACTAAAAAAGTAGTTGAAGAATTGTCTGATGTGCTCAATGAGTTAAAGGGATTGGAGGCTGTTCGCGAAATACATATTTCTTAAACTGGCAGTGGATTCTATTTCTTCTTTGCCTTTTCCGCGCCCTTCACCATGTCATCGAGCACCGCGTGCGGGTCCTTCGCCTTCACGAACGCGCTCGCGAGGAGGACTCCGTCCGCGCCCAATTCGATCGCCTTGCTAACGTCGCGGCCGTTCGAGATGCCTGCGCCGCAAACCACGCTCACGTCCGCGATTTTCTTAACTTCCGCGACCGAATTCTCGACTATCTCCGGCTGCGCGCTCGAGACTGAAACGCCTGAGCCGATGAGTTCTGGCGGCTCGACCGCAACGTACGTGGGTTCGAGAGCGGCAACCGCGCGCGACTCCGCAGTTGTGGCAGTACACACGAGGGACTCGAGCCCGAGTTCTTTTGCTTTCTCAATGAGTTTGTTTATGTCGAAAAGTTTCATCCTTCTTTCCGAGTGGTTGATGAGCGTTCCCATGCAGCCTGCTGATTTTATCGATTCGAGAGTTACCGCGCCTGTGAACGCGCCCTGGTCGCTCGCGTCAACGGCCTGCGCGAACACGGGAATGCTCACCTCGCTCGCTATCGCCATCAAATCCGCTGTCTGGGGCGCGACAATTATTCCTACATCGGTTCCTTTTGCGACGCTCTCCGCTATCTTGCAGAGTTTCATCCCCTCAGCGCCAGTTGATTCCTTGTATGCTTTCAAATTGAGCACAATCACTGCCATGCAAACCCCTCCGCGCAGTTTCGCAACACACACGTTTATCTTTAAATATGTTTAATAAATGTATATGCCTGCGCGCGTTTCGCTCAAGCCCGACGATAAAAGGGATTTCCTGCTGTCCTCGGAAGGCTCGTTCTTCCTCATCCCCACGAGGCAGACCAGGAACGAGAGGCACCAGGAGCGCGAGATCGAGAACCCCTCGAAGTGGCACGGGTTCCACACGCGCGAGAGGAAATTTCTGGAGGGGGTGCGCGCGGACCTGAACGGGATACCCCTTTCTCCTGAAAATCAGACCGGTTTCGAGAGCGACCTCGTCACGGCGAGCAGGAGCTACAACATACTGAACGTCGACGTCCGCGAGGAGGTTTTCCTCGCGCGGGACGCGCTCCTCATAAACTACTCCACTCCCCTTTTCATCACGCCGGAGTTTGATATGCGCGACAGGTATGCGGGCGCAGAGACGAAATACACTGTTGATGTGCGCGAGGGCGAGGACATTGCTTTTGTGGGCGGGGACGGGCACTTCGCAGTCTTTAACCTCGGCGCGAACGCGAAGCGCGTTGACAAATACCTTTACAAATGGTACCCGCAGGATTTCGCGCGCGAGGACTTCTGCGAGAGGTGGGTTTTTGCGCCCTTCACGTTCAGCGGAAATTCGCTCGCGCTCGGGTTCGGCTCGAGCCGCGGGGAGGCGCTCTGGAACCTCGATAATATCACGAAAAATTTGGAGAGACTGAAAAACGAGAGGAAAAAAATCGTCGACTCGCTCGATGCATTCACGCTTGCAGGCGCGCCGGACGATTTGCAGCGCGCGTTCTCCCTTGCTGTTTTCCAACTGCTCACTATTCAGCACGATGATGTTCTTCCCGCCTCAGGCGACAGGTGGTTCGCAGGCGACGAGGGATGGACGCGCGACACAGCAATCAGTTTGGAGGCTTTCTTCGAGCTCGGGCTTTTCAATACCGCGCGCAAACTCCTCAATTTCATTTTCGATTCGAAAAAGCAGCGCGAGGACGGCAGGTTTCCGAACATGGGGAAGATGTACAACTCGAGCGACGGCACGCTCTGGGCGCTCCGCAGGCTCGCGGAATATGTGAATCTGACAGGCGACATGAAATTTCTAGAGGAGAAAAATGAGGTTGTTTTCAACGCGTTCGAGGGGCTCAAAAAATATTATTTGAACAACGGGCTGGTGAGGAGCGCGCCAGAGGAGAGTTGGATGGACACGAAGTTCACCCCGCGCGAGGGCTACCCCGTGGAGACGCAGGCGTTGTTTATAAAAAACTGCCAACTATACTCCGCGCTCCTGAAAAACGAGGAGCTCGCGTCCCTCGCGAACGAGTCCCTGCGCGCGTTCGAGAAATTCAAGATTGCGCGCGTCATCAACAGGAAAAAAAGAAAGGTTCTCGCGGACTGCATTTCCCTTGATGGCACTCTCGCGCGCGAATTCCGGCCGAACTCGCTCATCGCCCTCGAATGCGGGGTGGTGGATTCCGAGACTGAAAACGACACCCTCGACCTCGCGAAACTCAAGCTCGCGGACATCGGAATCCGCTCGCTTGCGCCCAATGAGAAGGGTTATTTCGCAGAGGACGCCGGCGACGAGAGTTACCACAACGGCGCGCAGTGGCCCTGGCTGAATTATCTCGCGGTGAAAAGGGAGATTGCGCGCGGGAATTCGGACCTCGCCTACACAATCTATTTAAAACCCCTGATGGAAAATGTACTTGCAAACAGTGGCGGATTGAGCGAGACTTTCGAGGGCAGCGGGGACGAATCGCTCTGCCCGCGCTTCCAGAGTTGGAGCATCGCCTCGTTCATAATAAGTGCGTGCCACTGCTTCAAGCCGGGGTGGCGGAATCCGGCAAAAATTTAGGGCACGTTTGCGCGTGCTTTGTTGCCGAACGCGCCAGACTCGAGATCAGAAACCGCCTGCGGGTTTCCGATACCTTCCCGCAGCCGGAGACTGAGGAATCTGGTTCCGCTCACGCGGAGTTAGGGTTCAAGCTTTTCTTTCTCTTTGCGGAGAAAGAAAACCTTGGAAAAGAAAGAGACGCAAATGCGCTCATCCAAAAAAAAGCTACCTAAAAATCCCTACCCCGGCGCTTCTTTTTAAGGCGCGCGAAAACGATAAACTTATTATAGCCTACGCGCGCAATCTACTATCAGGCCCCAGTAGCTCAGCCTGGTAGAGCGACTGACGGCGCGCAAAACGCCGGTCGAATCTCGTAAACAGTAGGTCAGGGGTTCAAAAACTGATAAGTTGGAAATCCCTTCTGGGGCTACTTTTCCATACTAGTGAAGGAAAATTCTAATTTTTGTTACACGGTCATAGAAACATTTATAAATAGATTAATCCTATAACTATGCATGAGGGAGGCTATACAAAAATGGAATGTTTGGTGGGAAAACCCCGCCCGGCTGGATGAGTTCATAGGCACGGAAAGAGACCGTTTGCCTGAGTTGATGAGGACGCTTGAAGCTACGCACATAAAGGACGTAATAGGGGTGCGAAGATGTGGCAAAACAGTTTTGATGTACCAAGTGATACGCAAGCTGATAGCGGATGGAGTTAAAGCACAGAGCATATCATATCTGAATTTTGATGACCCGGAACTTGGGAATTTGGAGGAAGCAATAAAAAACACGTTGCAATTAAAGCCGGACATTACCCACCTCTTCCTTGATGAGATTCAGAATATTAACGAATGGGAAAAGAAGATCAGAGTTTATTATGACAGAAAAAAATTCAAACAAATATTTGTTTCTGGGTCTTCAGCCTCATTAGTTTCGAGAGACGTCGGAAAGACACTAACTGGCAGGCATATAACCCGCATCCTAACCCCATTTTCATTTAAAGAATTTTTGAGATATCACCAAATTGAGCATCCCGGCCAGATTTCGGAGAGAGAAAAGCTCATTCATTTTCTTGAAATTTATTTGCAGGAAGGAGGATTCCCAGAAACGATGGGCAAAAGCCCGTTGATTTCAAAAACAATTTTGGTTGATTTGTACAACGACATTCTATCAAGGGATATTGTCTCACGTTTTGACGCGGATTTGGATATAGTCAAAAAAATTGGGTATTACCTGATGAGCAATGTTGGTTCTCCGTTTTCTTACAACAGCGCGGCAAGGTCATTGAATCTGCATTACGACACAGTCAAGAAATATGTCCCTTATTTCGAGGAAGTATTTCTTCTATTCACCGTTTCTCATTTCTCGTGGAAAGTTAAAACCCAGCTTAAAAAAGATATGAAATGCTATTCAGTAGACAATGGATTGAGAAACGCAGTTGCCTTTAAGTTTTCAGATGATTTAGGCAGACTGGCTGAGAACGCGGTGCTGGTGGAGTTAAAAAGGAGGGGCAAAGAGGTATATTTCTGGAAGGGCAGGAAAGAAGTGGATTTTGTGCTCAGGGAAGGAAACAAATTAACAGCGATAAATACAACTTATACCGATAAGATACCTGAAAGAGAAAAGGAGGGCTTGCTGGAATTCAAGGAAAAATACGGCGATGCGAAATTAGTGATAATAACAAAAGAATTGGAGCAAACAGACGTAGATGGAATAGACTATATCCCCTTATGGAAATGGTTGCTAGGCTGAGCTCAAACACGTTTGCCTCACTCAACAAATTTTCTAAACTCATTCTCATCCCCCTTAATCATAATCACGGGGTTTTTTATAATATTTATCAGGAGATGGTGCTTCTTTTTTGCATTTTTCAGAAATTCCTCCTTTGTCCAAACTATGTAATTAATCTCCCTGCTGATTTTCCGCTCTATCCCGGAGATTGTGTTTATCAGCACTGATTGTTTTATCTCCCCGACAATCAATAAATCGATATCGCTTTTCTCGTTTTCCGTTCCTTTCGCAAAACTGCCGTATATCAGCGCGAACTCGACACTGGTTTTTTTGAAAACCTCTTGAAGATATCCCCCGAGGCTCTCGGTTTTCAAGAATATGTCTTTCATCTCCTTGTATATCGGGGATAATTTGTTTATCTCCCAAACGCTCAGGTTGCCAACTTTCGCGCTCGAGACAAGCCCCAGTCTCTCAAGGTTTTCAAGCTCCTTCTTAACGTATATCGGCGTGATGTCTATCCTTCTCGCGATCTCCCGTATATGGAGCGGTTTGCCGAATAGCAAAAGCCCGAGCAGACGCACCGTGGTTTTGGACTTGAAGAGTCTTTCCAACATGTATCTTATTAGTATACAAACGTATATTTAAAGTTTACGGTTGATTTTCCCTGTCTCCGCGGTTCGGAAAAGTAGGCCAGGGGTTCAAACACGAGCACGAGTTCGCGCTCGTTTGAAAATCCCTTCTGGGGCTTTGTATTTTATTGAGTAACGTTAGTTTCAAGTCCGTATTTTTGGACAAGAGCCGTCCATTTATAGTAAGTATACAGGTCGACAAAACCGCCAGTTGCTTTGGATTGTTCATCAATGCTGATAAACGTTCTCGCATCGTTAAATTCGTCTGAAACGCTATCAAATGAAATTCCATCACTAATTTCTATAACGGTTGGCGTACTCCACAATTTACCGACTCCTACATAATCACTTTGATAATCAGTTATAATGGTGGGTGCAGCCGCTTCCACGAAACAATAACCAATGCCCAAGAAACTATAATTGGTCGGGCATTTTATTCCTACGGCCATGTGCTGCTCTTTTTCATAATTAAACAGCACGACGCCGAATCCAAGATCACGCAATAAAAACGCAAGAAGTGGTGATTTTTCTCCACAAACACCTTTATTATCAAAAATGACTTCGTATGGATATCTACCCCGTATATCACCGCTTCTAAAACCTTCCCAATCGTAAGGTATCTGCTGAACTATGCTTATGGCTATTCTTGCCTGGTCATCCTTGTTATCAGTTTGGGCTCGAATAGCGTCAACTAATTTTCCTAATTCTTTTTTCTGTTCCTCTTCGTTTAAATAGCCTAGATATATTTCTTTATCTGTTGGACAGTCTGGATTGCACGTATACCAACGTGAAATTCCAGCTAGATGGTCTTTCAAACCTTTGTAAACAATTATACTAAAACTTTTTTTATCGCCCCTTAAAACATATGAAAAAGTTCTTAATTCTGGCCCAGTTCGAAATATTGATATGCACATGTCGCCTTCAACTATTTCATTTTCTGGGCATCCGCATATATTCGCTTTAATTATCA
>JBFMAP010000037.1:0-8181 GCA_040755655.1 Microcaldota archaeon | reverse complement strand
GGAAAGCCTGTCGCAATTATGCTTCTTAACAGAAACGCGACAGTTACAATCTGCCACAGCAAAACAAGGGATTTGGCCGGGCACACGAGGAGCGCTGATGTTCTTGTCGTCGCAGTCGGCAGGCCGAAGATGATTGGCGCGGACATGGTGAAGGAGGGCGCGGTCGTCATTGACGTCGGGATGAACCGCTCGGATGGAAAAGTTGTCGGGGACGTTGATTTCGAAAAAGTTAAGGAAAAGGCCTCGCTGATTACCCCTGTTCCAGGCGGAGTGGGCCCGATGACAGTCGCGATGCTGATGAGGAGCACGCTGAACGCTTACAAGATGAGAAAATGAGCGGTTACGAGACAGCGCTCGCGCGCCTCTCCTCTTTCGGAAGGTTCGGCATCAGGCCAGGCTTGGAGAGAATAAAACTGCTTCTCGAATTAATGGGAAACCCTGAGCGCGATTTCCAAACAATTCACGTCGCCGGCACTAACGGGAAGGGCTCAACCGCGATGATGATAAGCGGCGCGCTCGTGGCTGCAGGATTCAAAACAGGCTCCTATTTCTCCCCGCACATAGACGACTTCCGCGAGCGGATAAGGATAAACGGCGAGATGATAAGCAAAAGCGACACTGCCTGTTTGTTCGACGAAGTTTATTCCATCGCGCACAGGCAGAAGAAAATTTTCTCATTTTTCGAAATCGTCACCGCGATGGCGCTGAAGCATTTCTCAAATGAAGGCGCGGATTACGCCGTCCTGGAGGTGGGAATGGGCGGGAGATGGGACGCGACGAACGCGTGCGACTCGAAAGTCTCTGTAATCACGAACATAGACCTCGAGCACACGGAATGGCTTGGAAATTCAATTAGAAAAATCGCGTTCGAGAAATCAGGAATAATAAAAGAAGGCGCGCGCGTCATCACAGCGGAAACGAAAAATGACGCGCTCGCGGAGATGAACAAAAAATGCGGAAAAATGGACGCGGAACTCGTGCGCGTTGGAAAAGAAATAAAAGTAAAAACACTCGCGTGCACGGATAGAAGAAATAAATATCGCATAGCCACACGCGCAAATGAGTATGATGTCGCTCTATCTCTTTTAGGTGCGCGCCAGGGAATGAATGCCGCGTGCGCGGTCGGGGCAGTTGAGGCGCTTGGTTTGAACATCCCAAAGCGCGCAATTGAAAGGGGGATTTCGCGCGCGTGGCTTCCGTGCAGGCTCGAGGTGGTTGGAAGAAATCCACTCGTAATTATGGATGGCGCGCACAACCCCTCTGCGATGAAATATTTGCGCGAGTCGCTGAAACTTTTCGATTTCGAGAAAATGATTTTAGTTATTGGGATGATGAAAGACAAGGATATAAGGGGCGTTGTGCAAGAGATGGCGCCTGCTGCCGACGTTGTGATTGCAAACAAGCCAAAGGTGGAACGCGCTGCTGAGCCTGAGATAATCGCAAACGAAGCGAAAAAATACAACAAAAATGTTTATATCGTTCGCGACGTAAAAAAATCAATTCAATTCGCGCGAAATCTCGCATCAGTGCATGACCTCATACTGATAACAGGCTCGATTTACATGCTCGCGGAGGCGCGCGGAAAGAACAGAATGAGGATAACGCTATGAGCAACAAACACGCGGTTCGAAAAAGAATTCTCGAGAGGAGGAACGCCTGCCCTCGCCTGTTCGTACGTGAACACAGCGCAAAAATAGCGAAGCGTCTTTTTTCCCTTCCTGAATTCAAACGCGCGCGCAGTGTTCTCTTTTATGTTTCGAAGGGGTGCGAGGTCGACACTCGCGCGATGATAAGGAAGGCGATTAGGATGAAAAAGAAAATCATCGTGCCGGTCAGCGATACAAAAAGAAAAAAACTCATTCTCTCCGAGTTGAAAAATTTCTCGCACCTCGCGCCAGGCGCGTACAGGATTCTCGAACCGAGAAAGGAAAAAATAAGAAAATTCCCTGCGCGCGCTCTCGAGTTGGCGGTCGTTCCAGGCGTGGCTTTTGACGAGAAGGGCGCGCGTATCGGATTTGGAGGGGGCTATTTTGATAAGTTGCTGAAAAAGGTGCGCGCGCCTGTGCTCGCGCTCGCGTTCGACTTCCAGGTTGTTGATGAGATAGCGTGCGAGCCGCACGATGCGCGCGTGCATAAAATAATAACCGAAAAGAGGGTAATAGATATTTAAACGGGCACAGAAAATATATCATGGCGCAGAAGAAGCCTGTTCTAATCGACCTCGACATCTCGCACCTGTGCTGGTGCGTTGACGTAACGGACAAGATGAAGGACACGGTTTTGAAGACGATTTCTCCTGCCTACGTCGACAAAAACAACCTCATCAACATCTATTACATAACCTCGCCTGATTTGAAGCACGCTATGGAACTCATAAAAAAACATCCGTTCGTGAAAAAAGTCGATGTCCTGCGAAAAGGAGAGGACAGGATTATCGCAAAAATAGCGTCAAAATACGACGCGATGGTCACGCAAGATTTGCATTCCAGCGATGTAGTCCCAGTAGAGCCAATCGTGGTTGAGGGCGGGCTTGACAAACTAGCGCTCCTCGCGCCTTCTGAAAAACAACTCAGGGAACTTATGGGAAAACTCGATGAAAGGGGGGTTGACCTCAAATTAAAAGCGAAGAAATACCTCACGAAAAAAGATGAATTATCGCTTGACTTTTTCCGAACATCCGGTTTTCTTAATCTCCATGTGGCCGCAGGCCTTCTCACGCAAAAACAGAGGGAGATTTTCGAACTCGCGTGCAGGTACGGATATTACGACATTCCGAAGAAAATCACGCTTGAGGAGCTCGCGCAGAAGACGGGCATCCACGTGACGACGCTCAACGAGCACCTCAGGAAGGCAGAGGCGAAACTGTTTCCTATTTTTGCAGAAGTCCTGAAGAAACTCTAGCGCGCGAGCCATAACCTTATGGCTATAGAGGTATATTCCAAGACTGCGAAATACTAGGATTAGCGCTGGGAGATGGTAGCGAATTCTGAGCAGAGTATTTGCCTAGCCCTAGCGCTAGGTGGGGCTATGGACGAGGAAAGAAAAATAGTATTTGGGTATAACGGCGGAACGTTCAGCAGGAAGGAGCTGGAGGATGCGATTAAAAAAGGCAAGCCACTCACGCTGGATATGTCGATAATATCTGGATGCCTGAACAAATGTGTTTTCTGCGGCTACCGCGCTCCAAGCGGGGAGGGTGCGCTCAAACCCAAGGAAATTTTTGATGTTATTTACCAGTTCAGGGACATCGGAGGGCGGAGCGTAAAGTTTGTTGGTGAGGGCGAGCCGCTTCTAAGGAAAGATATTTTCGAAATTTTGAAAAAAATAAAAGAATGTGGGATGATTCCGGTAGTTTTTACATGCGGCGATGTCCTCGGAAACGACGCGCTCGCGTATGAATTTCATCACAGCAGCGGGATGGAGCTTGTTGGAAGGCTTGGCGAGGCTGGCGCGACAGTAATGCTGAAATACGACGCGCGAAAGCAGGATGAAATAAGCGGACGTGCGGGCTATTCGGAGATGCGGGAGAACGCGCTCGAGAGGCTTATCGCGGCAGGGTTCAACCTTTTCAGCCCTACCCATCTCGGCTTTGGCTCGGTGGCTCTAAAAAAGAATTTGGGCGAGCTACCTAAAATTTTCGAGAACGCGCTCAGGAAGAACATCTACCCTCTCTTCTGTCCGCTGATGCCAATCGGCGAGGCAAGAGACAGGAGGAAGCGAGACGAGATGGGTATAAGCAGGGAACAAATGATAGAACTCTCGGCGAGACTCCATTTCACCGCGTGGGAGTATGGAATTCCGTTCAAAGGCGCGGCTGATTTTTTGGGAGGGCTTCCGTGCGACATCGCGCGCGCTGGGTTTTTCATAGACTGGAACGGATGGATTAAGCTGTGCGAATCAGAGGAAGCAATCGGAAATGCGCGCTGGCTAGGATTAGAAAACGCGTGGTCCATAATAGTCTATGCAAAAGGGGGGAAGTACAACGGCAAACACAACTGCACACCCGGCTCAGGAAACTGCTACTCGAAAAGAGTGCTGGGGATAATACCGGATGGATTCGAGACTGAGGTAAAGCGGAAGGTATTCGATTTTATGAATAGGAATCGAAATAAATTCGGTTCCAAGAAAATCGAGGCGATGAAAAACGCGCGCTACGTGCTCGCATAAGAACCGATAAGTTTTTAAGTAAGACGTGTCTTACTTTATTGGTGATATGATGACGGACATAGCCTTTACCAGACTTAGCGCGAAAGGGCAGGTTGTGATACCCGCTTGGATAAGGAGGAAACTGAAGTTTAGAAGAGGTAAAAGGCTTGTTGTAATAGCGAGGAAGGGTAAACTTCTTATACAAGATGCGAAAAAACTGGAGAGCCGATTTAGAGATGATTTTTCAGATTTGTTGGAAGCGTCAATTTCCAGCACTAAGTTCTGGAACAACGCAAAAGACGAGGTCTGGAACAATGTATAAGCAACGCGATCTTGTCCTTGTACCGTTTCCATTCAGCGACCTTAGAGAAACGAAGAGGCGCCCTGTGCTGGTTTTGTCTAATGACGAGTATAACGAGAGAAGCGAGGACGTGGTTGTTGCGGCGATCACTTCAAATCTTGAGAAAAAGAAATTTGCAATCCCGATCGAGAATGGGGATATGGAGGGTGGCTCTCTTCCACTAGTAAGCCAAGTTCGCGCGGATAAGATTTATAGCATTAGCAAGGATATGGTTATTAAACGATTTGGCAGACTTTCCTTGAATCGGTATAAAAAAGTTGTCGAAAAAATAATGGAATTAGTTAGTTGAGGGTCGGGTACCATGCCAGTAAAAATCGGCGTGCTCGCGAGCGGCAGGGGCAGCGACTTCCAGTCAATCATCGATGGGGTTGCGCGCGGGGAGGTGGACGCGGAGATAAAAATCCTCATCGTCGACAAGCCTGAGGCAAAGGCGATTGAGCGCGCGCAGAAGCACAGCATCCCATACGCGGTGCTCGAGCCGAAAAATTACGCCACGCGCGAGGAGCACGACAGGGCGATACGCGCGAAGCTCGAGGAGAACGGGGTGGAACTGGTCGTGCTCGCGGGGTACATGCGCCTGATTAAGGATATGGAGTTCCTGCGGGATTACAAGGGAAAAATAATCAACATACACCCATCGCTTCTCCCCTCTTTCCCAGGCGCGCACGCGCAGAGGGACGCGTTCGAGGCAGGGGCGAAGGTGTCCGGGTTCACGATACATTTTGTTGATGAGAATCTGGATGGGGGTCCTATCATCTACCAGGAGAAGGTTGATATAAGCGACTGCAATACCGCTGACGAGGCAGCCGCGCGGATTCTTGAGCGCGAGCACGTCGGGCTTCCTAAAATAGTTGACTCTTTCTCCAAGGGAAAATACATAATAGAAGGAAAAAAAGTTAAATACGTCCCTAGAGCCTTAGGCTCGCGCGCGTAACCACGTACCTCGGGTCTATTTTTATGAGTTTGTGGCTCTCCTCGCTCAGCAACTTGTCAAGGAGGGTGTTGAGCGCGAGGTACGAGAGCGCGATTCCGCCTGCGAACATCAGCCGCTCGTATGCTACTATAGGAATGAGCGTGAGCCACAACGAGGGCGCTGTTGGAATTGTGTAGAGAAATATCGTGCTCCCAATCGCGTGCGCTGTGAAGGTCGCGCCCAAACTTCTCAGGAATAATCTGCTCGGGAAGAGCGCGGCAGCCGCTGGTATGAGCCAGTAAAGTGAGTAATACCAAACCTGCGAGCCGACTGGGTGAAGAATGAAAAGAGCCATGCACGCGAGAGGAACAAACGCCGCGTAGTTTTTCTTGCTCGCAACGCCGAAATAGTACGCGCCGAAAAGCATGGGGGTCAGGCGAAGGAGGTTGAGCGCGCTGGTCTCTTTTGCGTTCAGCACGAAACTAACAACCTCGGCGAGGAGGACGGAAACGACTCCCACGAGCGGGCCTAGAAACCCTCCTGCAACCGGGCCGAAAAACTGGAAAAGCGTGAAGTATTGGTTGGGCGCGCCGAGGATTGTGGAGAAATTGATTCGGTCGCCGACGAGCACGAGCGCGCCGAAAAGCAGCGCGAACAGAATCTTCTTTCTGGCATTGCTTCCGCGAGTGATTGAACTAAGGTTTGTAACGTCCATAAATCCACCAATTTAATTTTGCGAATTAAATTTAAATGTCTTTCTTGGCGCGCGCATTCAGAGCGTCATCACTACCTTTCCGCAGTTCCCTGATTTCATGAGCGCGAACGCCTTCTCGAACTCCTCGAACTTGAACTTGTGGGTGATGATTTTCTCCAGGTTAACGAGCCCGGAGCGCAGGAACGCGGAAGTGGTGAACCACGTGCCGAACATTCTTCTCCCGTTTATCCCGTTGATGCGCGCTGCCTTGAAAACGATGTCATCGGTGATGTTGAGCTCGACCGGCTTTGAGAAAATTCCGAGAATCGAGGCGCGGCCGCCAGGCTTGAGAACCTTGAGGCCCTGCTTCAGCGCCACAGGGCTTCCTGACATCTCGAGAAAAACATCCACGCCATCTCCATCTGTCGCGCCCATTATCTCCTTGACGACATCCGTCTCTTTTCCATTCAGCACCACGTGCGCGCCCATCTCCTTTGCCATCCTCACCCTGTAGGGGTTTATATCAACTGCGAAAATCCTCTCGGCGCCTGATGCGCGGCAGAGCGCTGCAGCGCACATGCCAATGGGCCCGCACCCGAAAATCGCGATAGTTTTTCCTGCAACCTCGCCGTCGAAAACAGTATGCACCGCGTTCCCGAGGGGCTCCTGCGCAGACGCGACCCAGTGCGGCACCTTCTTATCATTTTTCCACGCGCTTTCCTCAGGCATCGCGTGGTATTCGGAGAAGCATCCAGTGACATCCACGCCTCGCAGCCTCACGTTCCTGCATACGTGCGCCTGCCCTGTCCTGCACTGGAAGCAGTGCCCGCACGCAAGATGGGTTTCGCCTGACACGTGGTCGCCGACTGAAACAAACGTCACGTCCTTTCCAGCCTCAATGACCTCGCCTGCGAACTCGTGCCCGAAAATCATCGGCGGATGTATGCGTGAGCGCGCCCACTCGTCCCACTCGTAAATGTGCAAATCAGTGCCGCATATCGACGCGGCCTTAATTTTAACGAGCACCTCGCGGTTCCTTATTTTCGGAATCTCCGCGGTTTCCATCACCGCGCCTGGCTTCGGCTCCTTCTTCATTATCGCCCTCATTTTTCCATCCATAAAAACACCGCAGACTCCAGGGGATTAACAGGCTTAATTCAGGGCTAATAATTTTAAACATTACTAACAAGGATTCGTCAGAAGACGAACGCTATCTTTTCCTAATCACGCTCAACTCGCCGGATGGCTCGAGCACTGCCTCCTTCACTTCGCTCGCGGTTAGGACGCCCTTTTCCCTGAGAAGCTCGTCCAAGTCATCAGGCGTGAGGTCCTCCCTATCCAGATTTTTGCGAATTATTTTTCCATTCAAAATGAGGGCCGTGCCCCTCCCTTCTATGATGTGCGCGAGGAGCTTGTTTTTCTCCATGAGTTTGCTAAGCGCTATCTGAAGCGCAACCACGGTGAAAATCGCCAGCGCGGCGTCTCCTATCTGCACAACTTTCTCTGGATAAACCATCACGTCCCCGACGGCAGAGCCGAGCGCGATAATGATGAGGATATCAAAGGCGGACAGGCGCGCGAGCCTCCTCTTCCCGGCGAGGCGGAGCATCGCGAGCGTGAAGAGATAGATGGCAGCAACGCGCAATACTTGGGACATTGCACTCTCGCCGAGCAGAAGGGACATGAGGTAGTAACGCAAACTAAACTATTTAAGTTTTTTGCACTATTGTTCAGCGGGTGTAAAAATGGGAAAACTCGATGAGACTCTCGGTGCTGAACTAAACTCGCTCAGGGAGAAAAACCTTCTCTGGAAGATTCACGTGCTCAGCGGCGCGTCTGCCCCGCGCACGAACATCGACGGAAAAGAGGTTCTGGTGATGTGCTCCAACAACTACCTTGGGCTTAGCAACCACCCGAGGCTCAAGCGCGCTGCTATTCAGGCCACGAGGAAATACGGCGCAGGCTCTGGCTCTGTGCGCGTGATTGCAGGAACGATGGATTTGCACGTGAAACTCGAGGAAACCATCGCGCGCTTCAAGCACACCGAGGACGCGATAGCGTTCCAAA
>JBFMAP010000036.1:0-8264 GCA_040755655.1 Microcaldota archaeon | reverse complement strand
CCCGCCGAACCCGCGCGCCCTCTCGAACGCGAGCGGAATCTCCACCTTCATCCCCTCTGCATAGGTCGACGCCAGGAAGACGATTGCAGTGAACGCCAAGGGCAGTAGCGCCAGAATCGCGAGCGCGAGCGCGTCAGCCCCGCCTGCCTCGAGCGCCTTGAGCGCGTTCGGGAGAAGAACGCTGATGGTTCCCTGCAAGACCGCGAGCGATACCCCTGCCGCGATGAAAAGGCTGATTCCGCTCCCTATCCCGTATTTGGAGACAATCTCATCCAGGTACAGCAGTATTACGGAGCCGAGCGCGAGCTGGAGCGTTATGAAGAGCGCGGTGAATCCCCCGAACAGCGGGTTTATTCCAACGTAGGGGTTTCCTGGAATCATTAGGATTGAATACACGTACACGCCTGACTCGAAGAAGCACAGGGCCACCGCGAGGAGTTTCTGGACGCCGTGGTAGAGCGCCTTCTGCTCTGGGTCGCTCAGGTCTATGTTGATTATCTTCGCTCCGATGAAGAGCTGCAGGAAGATGGACGCGAGGATGATTGGGCCGATTCCGGCGGTTATGAGGCTGCCTATCTTGCTCGCCATTATCATCTGCAGGAACTCGAACTGGCCGCCCTTCACAGGAATCGTGCTGATGGGATAAACGTGGTACATAACGAAAAATATCACGAGCGCGATGATGGTCCAGGTGAGTTTTTCATTTAAGGACGGCGCGCGCGCAGGCGGCTTTATCTCCGGAAGGAGTTTTATGTACGGCTTGAACATGTTCAAATCCATTCATACCACCAATAACCAAACAAACTACACGCCCTCGCTCGCGCCCGCACGCTCACTCTCGCTCTCAATCCCACGTGCGCTCTCGCTCGGGCTCGCTTTGGGTTTTATAATGTGCGATATTCCTTTCTCCGCTTTTTCTTTTTCCTTTTTACTCGTTTCGGTTATCGCTATCGCCTCCCCTCCTGCCTCCTTTATTTTCTCCTCGGCGCCCGCGGAGAATGCGCGCGCCTTAATCGAAACAGGAAACTCGAGCGCGCCGCCTCCGAGAACCTTGTATTCGCTGACCTCAACGTTGAACCTGTCCCCGCTCTTTCCCAACTTTCCGTCCTTGATCATCTGCGTGATGTCGCCCAGATTGATTACCTTGCCGGAAGGGCCGCGCAGGGATGCGAATCCGCGCCTTCCGAAATGCTCTGGCTCGTACTTCACCATGTACGTCCACTTGTGCTTGTGAGAGCCCGCGTATCCCTTCCCTCCCTTGTTGCCCTTCCCGCGCCTGTTCTTTGTGTTGCCCCCGCCCCAGTGCCGCGATGCCAGGTACTTCCTGCTTTTCTTTTTGTGGCGTCGGACCATAGCATCACATCATTCTTTTTATCAGTTCGTTGATTTCCTTTCCCCTGTTGCCGAGCGCGCCGTGCGGGTAGTGCCTCTTTATTCCCTCGTAGCCCTTGCTGGGCGCGTTCAGCCTGAACAATTGCTTGAGCCCCTTGAGCGCGCTCAGCTCAACCTCGCCTGCGAGGAACTTGCGCGCGAAATCGTCAAACGAGACCGCGACGCCCTCCAAATCCTTATCACTCAATTTTCTGTCGCCCACGAGCCTGCCCCTTTTCTGCAGGAGAAGCGAGAACGTCTTCTCGTCGACGTCGCCCCACGTGATGTAATCCTTGCACGCGCGCAGCATCCCCAAATACTGCGGGATGTCCGTGATTATGCTGCAGTGGTTGACGCGCGTGATGCGCAGGAATTTGAGAGTGTCCCTTGTCTCGCGCGGGATTCCGGTCTGCCCGCGAACGCGGATTACTGCGATTCTTTTCATAAATATCAACTCATTGGCGTTTCGGTCGGGGTTGGCGATTCGGTTGTTGTTGGAGGAGTTGGCTGCTGAATTGCTGTTTCGGGTTTTTTCTCCATCGCGAGCGCCTCTGCGGTGGTCTCCCAGTCCCCCCTGTATTTCATCTTGTTGAGGTTCCCGAGCGCGTTGAAAACCGCCATCGCCGTGTTGTACATTCCGCGCGTGCGTCCGCGCGCAAAACTCCACGCGTCCTTCACGCCGGCCATTCCCAGAACCTTCCGCACGACCTCGTTCGCGACGATGCCCACGCCGCGCGGCGCTGGCTTGAGCGTGATTGTGACGCTGCCGTTTTTTCCTGTCGAGACAATTGGGAGCGTGTGCTTCTGCCCGCACCCGCATTCCCAGGAGCCGCAGCCCAGGGGAACATGAATCACGTTTCTTTTCGCGTGCTTTATCGCGGTCTCTATTGCTGGCTTCGTCTCGTCGGCCTTTCCAACCCCGATTCCGAGATGGCCTGCGCCGTCGCCCACGAGCACGACCGCGCGGAACTGCGTCTTCCGCCCGCAGTCCGTCATCCTCTGCGTCATCGAAACCTTTATCACCTCGTCGCGCAGGTTGGGGAGGAGGATGTCGACAATCTGGTGCTCGATGATGGGTTTCCCGAGTTCGAATATCTGCTCTACCGCGGTTATCTCCTTGTTCTTCACGCGCCTGCCGATGTCGGTTTTCGGGACCCACTCCGCCGCCTCCTCGAGCGCATCGGATTCCCTCCTGCCGCGCGTCCGCTCCTCGAACTCCCTTTTCCTTTTCTCCCCGCGCCTTATTCGTTTCACGAATCATCACCTTTTGCCTTGGAGACATCAGCCTTCATTATCGCTTCCTTCGTTTTTTCGAAGAGCTCGCCCAGCGATTCCGGCGCGACTCCTGCCTTTATGTAGGCGGAAAACCTCTTCTCATATGCCTGCGCGTCCTTTGCCTTCAACTCTCCCGCGTACGCTGCGATGTGCGCGCCCTTTATCCTTTCTGCGTTGAATAACTCCTCGCCGGCGTTCGCCTTCACCCCTGCGTCGAGCACGCCTTTCAGCGATGCGAATACGATTGCGCCTTTCGTGGGCGCGTGGAGCCCTATGTCAAAAACAACCTCCTTTACGCCTGCAACAAGCGCGCGCCTCCCCCCGAGCAGACCTGTGAGATACGCGGTGGGCGCGTTGCCCCTTGCAGGCCAGCCCATTTTCTCAAGTTCCTTCGAGTGCGCGCAGGCAAGCGTGCGGTCCCCGCTGTCCGCGTATTCTATGAACTGCACGAGAATGTGCTTCTGGCTCTTCCTGACCACGAGGCGCGGCTTCCCAGACTTCACGAGCGCGAGCCTCTTCTGGTAATTGGTAAGAAAGTCCCTTCTGCGCCTGAGTTTCACGCTGTATTTCGGTCCTGTTGCCTTCGCCATATGCTCACTTCTTTATCAAATTACTGTCTTTAAGATGCGCGAGCATCGCCTCCTTTGAGCGGAACGCGCGCCCTTTCACCATCCTGTAAATGTTCCTATAGTTCCCGAGAAGTTTCCCGGAGTCGGCAAGTTCGCGGAGCAACCCCCGCTGCGCGCGCACTTTGCTCATCCATATCATCTTGCGCGGAACGCCGGCGTATTTTCCCCCCTTGCGCGAGCCCATTCCCCTCCTTCTCCCGCGTTTCAGTTTCGCGTGCTTCTCGCGCGCACGCGCGCGGGATACTCCTCTTTTCGGAAGCGCATAAACCGCGCCCTGCTTCACGAGCGCGCGGATGTCGTCGCGCGTGAGCGCCTCCTCTGCTTTCTTCGCGTCCGCTGGCCGGATCCTTATCTTGCTTTCCCCGCACTTGAGAACCCCGGACGCCACGCGCCGGACCGTTTTCATCGACATTTTTCTACCTCTAGCAGCAGCCGCCTCCCCTGCCCACGCTTTTGAATATGAACAATATTCCAAGTATTATGAGCAGTGTGGGACACACTACACTGCAGTCCATTCGTATCAAATCATATCTCGCAAGCAGCCATAGAAGCCCTATCGCGATTAGGAAGACGCCGAAAAACCATCCCAACCCACGACCTCGTGGTCTCGGCATTTGTTCGTATTCGGTTTCGGTTTTTTTCTTTGGCATGGCAACACCCCGTCAGGCGTTCAGCACCCTGAGGCCCATGTTCGCGGCCTCGTCCGTTATCATCGCGCGCTTCCTCCTCCCCACCCCGCGAGCAATCCGAACCGCGCAGCCCTGCTCGATGTTCTCGAGTTCGTAAACGTTGTGCACGAGGACCTCGCGCGCGCCGCTCGGGTGGAGCCCGCGAATCCGCTCGGGGTTCTTCCAGCCTATGTTCGGCTCAGCGCCCATCCATTTTATTTTCAGCCTCTTCTTGTTGTCGATTCCGCGCGGCTTCCTCCAGTTGTCCTTCACGCGCTTGCGCTCCTTCCTTCCGAAATTCGACCTGAAGAACTTCGGGTGCTTCCTTTTTTTCGGTTTGGTTTCCATGAGCATCACACGCTAACTTTCAACGACATAAAGCCCGTCCTGGAACACGCGCGAATCTCTTTTCGAGATGCGTGTGGCCTGCTTGATGTTCGCGATTGTCTGGCCCACGTCCTCCTTGCTCGACCCGCTGAGGCTTACGTCCTGGCCCTTAACCTCTATCTTCGTGTCCCCGATTATCTCTGCGACGCGCGGGTTCTTCTCCCCGAGGAAATTCTTTATCATAAGCTGCCTCCCTTTCACCTCGAATGAAATCGGGAAATGCGAATAAACCGCCTTCATGCTGCAGTGAAACCCCTCGCTCGCGCCCCTGAGCATGTTTGTTATGTGAGCCTCGATGGTGTTCGCGAGCATACTGTCATCGCACGAGACGACAACCTCGTCGCCCTTCTTTTCAATCCTCACTCCTTTGACGCTGAATTTCCTCTCGAGTTTCCCCTCCTTCCCCTTGACAGAAACCTTGTTCCCTTCAACGACAACTTCTGTTTCAGGGGGGATTTTCACCATTTGAACACCAAGCGCCAATCACAACTGATACAACTAATACACATACGCGATGAGCCTTCCGCCAATCTTCTTTTCCTTCGCGTCCGCGTTCGTCATCAGCCCGAGCGGCGTTGAAACGATGAGGACTCCGAAGTCCTTGCTCGGGACGTACCTCTGCTCCCACTTGCTCCACTGCTCCTTCTTTACCGCGAACCTCGGGTTGATTGTGGAGCACTTGTTTATCCTGCCGAGCAGCTGAACCCTGAACGAGCCGGATTTCCCGTCATCGACGAACTCGAACTCGCCGATGTAGTTGTGCTTCTGGAATATGAACAGCACCTCGCGTATGAGTTTCGAAGCAGGCTTTATCACGCACTCGCGCTTGCCCACAATCTCGTGCGTCTTTATCGTGTTGAGCGCGTCAGACAATGGATCGTTAGCCATAAAATCCCCCTAGTTAAAACTTCCTGAAACCGAGGTCCTCCCCCACCTCGCGGAAGCACCTCCTGCACACGAAGATGCGGTACTTGCGGATGAGCCCGCGCGCATTCCCGCAGAACCTGCACTTCCTGTTGCCTCTGCCCTTGAATTTCGACTCGTATTTTTTCTCGCTGAACTTCGTTTTCTTTCTCTCAACCATAACATCACGCTACTCGATGGTCACGTTGAAATTCTTCCTCAGGAATTCCATCGCCTCCTCCTTTCTCACGCGGTGCGCGCGGGGAATCCTTGCGCGCGCCCTCCTCCTAGCCTCGACGCGCTTGCCCGGCTTTGCGAGCGTCACGCAAACGTCGAATCCGAGTATCCCGATTTTCGGGTCGTACTTCGCGCCAGGGAAGTCTATGTACTCCCTGATGCCGAAAGCAAAGTTCCCGGAATTGTCGAACACCCGCGCCGGGAGTTTCGAATCGACCGCGTCGAGCGACTTCTTCAGGAACTCGAGCGCCGCTCCCCTCCTGAGAGTCACTTTCGCGCCTATCGGCTCGCCCTTCCTTATCTTAAACACCGGGTTCCTCACGCGCGCGGCAGTCGGAACGGCCTTCCTCCCGCTGAGCCGCTCGAGCAAAATTTTCGCGTTCTCGAGTTTCTGCCCGCCCTCGCCCACGCCGATGTTCAGCGTGACTTTGTCGATGCGGACTTCGCTCATGCTCATAGGTTATCGCCTACAACGAACAAATATTTCTTGACAGTGATGAACGAGCCGGCGTCGGTGTGGAGTTTCGCCTCTGCCTCGCGCGCCTCGCTCCCTGGGAATATCTCATCAACAACGGCGAGTTCGCCGGCGTGCTTTCCGCGCGTGATGAGGCAGCGCGCGCCTGGCTCCAGTTTGTACGCGGCCTCGATTTTCTGCTCTGGAACCGCGAGTTTCACGCTGTCCCCAACCTTGTGCAGATCTGTTGCGAGCACGCTCCTCCCGTCGTGAAGGGAGATTTGTATTTTTCCTCCCGGCGCTGTGCGCTTCGCGAGAATTTTCCCAATCTTGAATTTTGCCTGCTCCTCCTTTATTTCCGCAAGTTTCACGCGCTCCTTATTGTCCAGGAGCACGCGGAAATACTTCTTCATTTTCGGGACGCTGAGCACGTCCATGAGCCCGACGGGCGCGCGCTCGTTCCGAGTCCTCTTCGCGTCTACGAGAACCTCGCCTGTCTTTATCACTTTCCTCGCCTCGCGCGAATCGTCCGCGAGCTTCAGGAGGTCGCGCACGACCACGAGGAGCGGGACGGAATCGCGCAGACGGTGCGCGCCTGGCGACGGCTTCGCGAGCCAGACGGCCTCCTTTCTCCGAATGAACATGAACCTCGGAACTGAGATCCTCTTCAGATGCGCAGAGCCTCCTTTTTTCGCCATAAATTCACCTAGGTTGTTTTCGCGGACCTCTCGAGAATTTTCCTCCTCCACTTATCACCGAAGTCCGCATCCACAATCACGACATTCGAAGGGTCGAGCGGCGCAGGAACTTCATTGCCCTTCGCCTTCCTGTGGAGCGCGCCCTCCACGTAAATTTTCAACCCGTTGAGGTCGACGCTCGTGACCTTTCCTGACTTTCCCTTGTGCTCCCCGCGGAGTATTTTCACGCGGTCGCCCTTCCGCACCTCAATCGAGCGCCTTTTTGTCTTCAGTTTCGCGCGCAGCTCCTTTGACATGTGCGCGTGCGCGAGGTGCTGGCGCTCGTGCAGGCGCGCCTCGAGGCGCGCCTTCCTCTGCTTCCTCGGCTGTTTCGAACTCGTGAGCATGTTCACACCATCAGCATCAAACTACTGCTGCGGCTATGGCCGCAACTTTCGGGAACCTCTCCGCGACCTCGCGCGCGATCGCGCCCTTAATTTCAGTGCCTTTCGGGAGGCCCTGGTCGTCTATGAGAACGACCGCGTTGTCCTCGAACTGCATCCTCGTGCCGTTAGGCCTGTGTATCTCCTTTTTCTGGCGAATGATTACGGCCTTCTCGATTTTCTTCACCATCTCGGGCTTTCCAACCTTCACAGCGACAATGACGGTATCGCCAATCCCGACTTTGGGGTACTCGCCCCTCTTTCCCTTCCAGCCCTTTACGCCGATGATTTGCACTATTTTCGCCCCGCTGTTGTCGTCGCACAGCATGCGCGAGCCTGTTGAAAGCGTCTTTGTGATGTGAGTGCCGAGCCCTTTCATCAGGATTCACCCTTCTTTGCCTCCTGCTTCCTAGCAGCCTTCTTTTTCTTCTTCTTCGCCTCTTTCTCGCCTGCTTTTGAAATTATTTGAACCACGGTCCATGCCTTGGTCTTGCTGATTTTCCTGCACTCCGCGACGCGCACGAGGTCCCCGAGTCTCGCGCCCATGCAGTCAGGGTTGTGCGCCGGTATGCGGGACCTCCTGCGCGCGTACCTCTCGTATTTCGGTATGAACTTCGTGAAGTGCCTCTCCACAATCACCGTGCGCTTGGGCTTGTCGCTCACGACAAAGCCCTCGGCTATCGAGCCGCGCGTCCTCAGCGTCCCATGAACAAAACAATTCACATCATCGCATTCTACCAATCCATCACCTTTTGAGCCTTATTTTCTTGGGCCTGTTCTCCGGCGCATAGCATATGAGCGCGCCGTCAACATCAGCAGTTTCATTTTTCTTTCCGCGAGTTTCTGGAAGCTCGAAGCGGAACACGCACGAGTTTTTCGGAATCCTCTTCTCCGCGCCCCCGCGCGCCTCGAGCACGAGCATATTCTTCGTCTCGTCGACCACGAGCCCGGCCGCGCCAATCAGGTTTCTGCACGCGCTGCGCACAACGCTCGCGCGCAGCCCTATGAGCTCGTGAATCAGGATATTCTCTCGCGTTATCATATCGCGAATCACCTATCTGCATCATCTGCCTCGGACTTTTGCGCATTCTGAGTTTCAGCGCACGTTTATGTTCTCTTTCAGGTACCCGAGCGCGACGAGGAGTTCGCGCGCCTTGTCCTTGTGCTGGCCCTGCAGCACGATGACGCCGCCCTTCGACGTCCCGCCGCACGCAAGCCCG
>JBFMAP010000035.1:0-8298 GCA_040755655.1 Microcaldota archaeon | reverse complement strand
GTGACGCCGCCCTCGTTCTCGAAACTTTTCAAGCAGAGAAGGAGATGGTATACCGGATATCTGGAGAACGCGCTGAACTACCGCGCGCTCTGGAGCCCGAGATACGGCGATTTTGGTTTGTTTGTATTCCCTGCGGGGCTTTCGCTCCTTTTTGCCGGCCTTTTCGTTTTCCTCTACTCGATATACGAGACCATAAGCTCGATACACCCGTACACCCTGCTCGTCGCGCCGCGCTTCGACATCTTCTACCTCCAGCCGACCTCGCTCGCGATATTCTGGGTGCTCGTGCTCGCGATTGTTTTCACGGTGTTCCTTCTCGGCACGAGGCAGTTCGGGGAGAGGGGAGCGTTCACCCTGTTCGTCTCGTACGTGTCCCTATCGTTTATATTATCTTTCTTCTGGATATATAGCATGCTAGAGCGCATCCTTTTTAGGCTGCGCGGGGTGAGGCCGACATGGAGAGGAAAATAGACCTTTCAAGGCACGCGATAGCGTTCGTGATAACCGTGCTGGTGTTCGCGCTTGGCCTGCTGCTCGGCTGGCAGATGGGCTACGCCGCCACGTCGCAAATACAAAGCGAGTTCGAAAAATTGAGGCTCGATGATTACACTATGGAGATAATGGGCCTCATGAACCAGAACAGCACTTTCGCATGCGGGGTTTACAACGAGCAGATAGAGAAGTTCAACATCGAGACGATAGAGTTCGGGAACAAGTTGGATTTCCTCGAAAAGAGGAAGGGAAAGACGGACGCGGAAGTGATGCAACTCAAAAAAAGCTACACGCTGATGCAGATGAGGAACTATTTCCTACTAAAAAAAATAGACGAGCTCTGCGGCTCGAGCCACAGGGTTCTGCTGTATTTCTACTCAAACGAGAATTACAACGAGCGCGCTGACCAAGGGTTAGTGATATCCGCGGTTCTCGCGGAGAGGTCTGGCGCGTTCGTGGTGTTCCATTTCGATGTGAACGTCGACCTGCCTGTGCTGAAAGTGTTCAAGGACACGTTCGGCGTAACGACCGCGCCGACGATAATAATAGACAACAGGAAGTACGAGGGCTTCATGGACAAGGGGAAGTTGCTGGAGGCAATAAACACGGGCTGACATAAGCACACCGAAATCATTTTATATTCTTGAAACTAAAAACAGTTGGAAGGTGGTGATATGCCGATAAAGGCTTTGCTTCCTGAAGGGATGACGACCCAGGAGTCTTTGCCATACTTCATAGAAGGCGTGTTTGGCGGAACCATATGCGGCATAGGCGCAGCCGCGATAAGCCTGCTTGTCGCTCCTGACGCGGCAGCGGCGCTCGTTTCAACTACAGCGATGAGCGCCGGCTTCGCGACAACTTTCGCGATGCACACGAGGCCAAAGACGCCGGTGCCTGACTCCACTGTCGCGACAGCGGTTTCAACGGCGCGAAGAAAAAGAAAATAGCGCACTTAACGCGCGCGCATTTCTATTCCTAATTTTTTATACTCGTTTTTGACTACAAGTATTCTGCTTCCAATAATGCCGTGCGCGTTCAATCTCTCGCAGCCGGCAGTTATCCTCCTCTCGCCAATTTTCGCCTCGATGCACCGACTCGAATAGCTTGCTATCTCTTCAAGTTTTTCCCTCGCTCTTTCGCCTGCCGCCTCATCGCCTTCAGCCCACGCGCCAACATCCGCGCACGCGCCCGACCTCTCGCAAACCTCGAAAACGTCGTTGAGGAGTTGGTGCTCGTAAAGCGTTTCATAAGGGTTCTCGCGCGCGCCCCGCGCAAAACCAATTGCCAGAACGAGCAGGAGCGCCACTACCAAACTCATTAGCGCCTCGATGCTAAGAATGAAACCATTACGCACAGACCTCAAGCGAACCAACCCCGTAACCCTTAATAAATACAACACGCTTCACGCATACGCCGGAAAAATTACCGCCAAAAGCGTGCGCGAAATTCTTGCTTTCAACTCGTGCGCCCAGCCTTTCCAAACCTAATTTATTTTTCAGCGCGTCCGTATCCATTCTTTCGAATTTTTCCGTGTCGACGAGATTCGGGTAAACGCGCCCGCCCTCCTCGTACGCGATGCCCTCCTTAACAAGGTAATCCGCTAGCGTGAGGACTGCCCTCTGCTTCTCAGCATTTGCCATCGCCGCGTTCGTTCTTTCCCAAACGGATGCGCGCGCCGCAGAGCCGATGTAAATTATCATAACCACAAGAATCAGCGCGAGGAACGCGTCGAACAATAACGCGCTCCCCTTCGCGCACGTGAATTTAAATTGGATATTTTTTGCTCGCGTTGACACGAAGCACACCGCCGGACCAGTAAATCTCGCTAAGCGTTTTTGCGCGCGCAGAGTTTCCATTCATCTCGCACTCAACAAAACCTTCTGGCGCGCGCGCGTTCCCGAACATCTTTTCGTAATGCGCGAGCTTCCCGTCCAGGCCGTAAAAATCCGCAAAAAGCGCGGCGCTTTCAGCGCACGACTTCGCCTCAGTCATACGCGAAGCGTCGCGCGTACTCGCCAGAATATCAATCTCGTTACTAATGAAAAGAAAAAGTATTGCAAGAAATACCGCGATGTAAGCAATCGCCTCGATGCTCATCTGGCCCCTCAATACCTCACCTTCGTCCCCTCAGGGACTATGGCGACAGATGCGACTCCAAGTTTTTTGTCAAGAATGGAAAACCCAAGCACGTAGCCCCTGCCATGAAGCGCGGTTCCGGGGGCGAAATCATCCACAAGGTCAGCGCCGCCCCTTGAAATAAAGACAATTCGGTTCAGCGTGTCCGCATCGAAGAAGGCAGCGCATTTTCTTACTGCGATGGTTTCCTTCCTTCGTGTGCGCGTGCCAGCCTCGGAGAAATCCCAGCAACTCGCGCACTTCTCCAGTTTTTTATTTTCGAGCATTCTCCCTGCGAGCGAATCGAACTCCTGTTCGTCCCCAATCCCGCACCAAACGTCAATCTCAACCCCCCTCCCTTTCGCGTACTTGCCTTCAATGAATTTCTCAAAGCCTGCGAGCCTGTCCGCGACCGCGTCTGCGGTTTCCTCCCGGTTCCCGTTTTCCTCCGCAGCGGAAATCCTAACCGAATTCGCGAGCGCGTGTTTTACGTCCATCTCCAGATAGTAATTTTTCTCGAGAGCAAGCACCTCGTTCGCTGCTGCGCGCGTCTCGCTGCGATGGCGCGCGTATGCGGACATGAGAACGAGTAGTTGAGCGAGCAGCAGGATTACCAAAAGTATGCTCACGAGACCGCGCATAAGCACCCCGGCCCACAATCCAGCGCGCATCGCAAACGCGCAACGCGCGCGCCATCGCGCGCCTCAGAGCCCGCGCCTTCTCCTTCTCCCACGTTTTCCGACGAATTTCATATACAAAAACACAAGCGCTCCGATGGCCACCAGTATGGCCACAACCCATATCGCCAAATCCCAGACATCCAGAAGCACGTCCGGATAGCCTGGCTTGGTTGTTGTTCCGACTTGTTTCGGTGTGGGAACCCATTCCCCGCGCTCAGCGAAATCCTGCGCGACGAACTCGTAACTCACGCTCTTGGGCTTGACGACGCCTGCCTCCATCTCGCCCACGGCGCTTCCGCCTTCAATCGTAACAGCGCTTTCCTTCGTCGTGACCGCGCCGCTCTCGTCCAGCATCCTTATTCTCAGCGTTCCTGTTATTGGTGCAGCATCATCAGTCTCGAGCCTAATCGTGACCTTCGTGGTTGTTATTTTCTCCTCAACGAGCGCGCTCAATTTAACTTTTGAATAAACGTTCAGCCGAGCCTCCACGCTGCTCGCGTAGGTTTCAGGATTGTACATCGCGTAGATGCGCGCAGGCATTGCGTGGTACTGCCCTGGGAAGACCGCGCGCAGATTGTAGGTTATCTTGACCGGCTTCTCCATCTCGTTTCTGTACCAATAACTGAAACTGTTCACGAAGAACACGAGGCGGTTGTCCCTTATCTCGTGCCTGTTTATGGGCCAATTATATTTGACGGAATCCTTTACAACTTCAAAGCCGCTCGGGAGGTAATCCTCCAGCACGAGATATTCCAAATCATATGGCTTCACGTTCAGCGTTACTTCTATTTCATCGCCGACGCGCAAATCGTTCGCGGAATAAACGCGCGTGATGCCCATCTCGCCGCTCGTGCTGCCCGGAACAGGCTCATCACTTGTGTAGTATTTGTTCGTGAGAAGGTAGTAAAGCACGCCCTCCCCATTTTTAGTTATTTTAACAGTGTGCGCACCAACGCCCGGAAGTTCAATCTCAATTTTCTCCATCGCAGGGTCGGCCACGTGGAATCTCCTTATTTCATTTCCATCAAGATAAACCACTGCATCGTAGTTTGGTTTCAACTCCCCGGAAATTTTCAAATACTCCGAAATGCCGATGAGCGCGAGCGCTGTGTCACGCGTGGAATACCATCCTCCACCTTCTCTTCTGTTCCTCATCAACCACGCGACGGCCTTCACAGCCTCATCCTTCTTCCCCGCGCGCGCGAGCACGCTCAGCGCCTTCGAGGTCGCCTCCACATCGTTGAATTTGTAATCAACCCCCTCCCACTTGCAGAAGCGCGCAGTGCAGTCGCCCCTCTTAATCAACTCACCCAAATACTCGCCCGCACGCGCATCGTCCGCGTTCTGCAGCGCGCCCACAAACAATGCGAAGTGATAGTCGCTTAGGGAATCTTTTTTATTGTCGATTTTGTCGAGCGCGTCCTCGAGTTTGTCAGAGGTGGGCTCAAGCATGCTGTACACGTACGCCGCATGCGCAAGTTCGTCCATATCATCGCTTTCAATCATTATGCTCAGCAGTCTGCCCCTGCCCCTCATGTACGCGCTTTCGTCTATCCCCACACCCGCGTTCTTCGCGAGCCCGAGCCCGTACATCACGTACGCGGTCATCCTCGGGTCGCTCTTCCCCTCGCTCCACCATCCCCATCCTCCATCGGAGTTCTGGAAGCCGTACAGGCGCGCGAGCCCCTTCTCGACCATGTCAGGCAGCTCCTGCTGCAGTTTGTCGCTGATTTTTATGTCGAGTTCTCGCGCGGTCTTCAGAATTATCACATCTGGAATGAACGAGCTCGCGGTCTGCTCCACACAACCGTATGGATAGCGCGCGAGGTATTCCAAACCATCTAGCGCGCTCGTGGCAAGGCTCGCGGTGAGCGCGAGTTTCACGCTCGCGCCGCCAGTCGCGTCCGGAACGACATAATCGAGCGTCTCATCCTCTGCCGCGCCGGATAGCACGTCGATTTTTTCCATCCCGTGCGGCAGGATTGGGATTGATAGCTGCATCGCGTCGCTCGGCGAAGGTATGCTAACCTCGAAAAATACGTTTGCAGTTATGTTCGCCTGGCAACATCCGTCAACCAAAATCTTGTATTCAACTTTCGTCTCGCTGTCAGTTCCGGCGTGGACATATTTTTTAGGCTCTTCAAGAAGTTTTGCGCCACCGCTCACATTGAGATACACCACATACTCCCAGCCGCTTGCCGAGTATGGAGGCGTTGTCATATAGTTGTGTATTATCGCGGAAATTTTCACCTCATCATTTTGAGTGAAGAACCTCGGCGTCTCGAGCCTCACGAGCAAGTCCTTCGAGACTGTCGCGCCCGCGCTCCCCATCCCCACGCTTTTGTCATCGCTCGACGCGACCGCGCTGATGTTCCACGTGGTGAGGCTGTCAGGCATCTCGAAAGAAACGAGGTCCCCACCCTCGCCCACTATGAGAAATGGGTTCCAGTACGCGGTGTCAGGGAATTCCCTCCTGACCTGAATCGTCTCGAGCCCGGCAACCCCCTTTCCCATAACCCCGCCGAGAGGAGGCACGCCAATCACGTCTTCTGCTCTTGCCCCGGAATAAGCCACCTGCGCCATCTCGCCTCCATCGTGCGCGAGCGGGTAGTAATACCTTCCATACGTCCAGCTGTAAGCCGTGTACGTGCGGTAACCGAACGCGCGCTGGTAGAAGTACTTGTAAACCTCAGTTGGCGCGCGGTCAGGCGCGAGCGCGAAAATCGATTCGTCAACGACCGCGAGCGAAATTATTCCTGCGCGCGCCCTTCCCATCCAATCTTTAAGCGCGAGGCTGATGTGCGCGCGCTCGCCTGGCTCGTATTTCTGCTTGTTTGTTTTCAAATCCACGAGAAGCTTATTTATGCTTCTCTCAACGGTTACGATTTTGCTTGCCGAGTAAAGCGTCCCGTTCCGCACGGCGATTACCTCGACTTTGAACGCGCTCGGAAGGTCGCCCGTGATCGGGAACTTGAGCGCGAGAAAAACCCCGTTTATCCTCTGCGCGCTCAGCGAGAGAATCTTTCCGTCCTCCAAACTCACGTATGCGTTCGCGTCCTCAATCGGCGAGGAGATGTAGACCTCCATCACGTCCCCGTCCTTGTACGCGTCCTTGTCAGCGGTGAGTTCCATCTGCTCGAATCGGTACCACGGCCTTCCCTCGCCGTAAGCCCATAAATACGCCTCCTGCTCGATCAACACGCCGTTGCGCACGACGGTTGCCTTCAGTATGTGCTGGCCTGATTTCTGCGGGACAAACTTCACGTGCGCGATGCCATTATCATCTGTCGTGAACATCTCGCTCTTCAAACTCTCGTTCCTCTCCCCTCCTTCGCGCGCATATTCGCGCCTGCTGATTTCCAGAATCCCGCTCTGCCCTGCGATTGGCTTCCCGTCAGGCGTTTTTATCGTTATTTTCACGCTCGTCTCCTCGCCGACCTGCGCGTACCACTTCGGCTCAACATAAACTGAGAAGCCCCTGCTCACACGCGTGCTTCCTGTCTCCTCGACTGTTTTCTCGCTCTTCTCGCGAACCTTCACCTCAATAATAACATCATAATCGCCCTTGAAGTCAGGCGCGACAAACTCTATTATCGCGCTCCCGTTCGAGTCCGTGCGGAGAGTTCCGGAAACGATTTCCTTTTCCTTGTACGTGTAGGAGCGATACCCACCATAGCCGTAATAATCCATCTCGTAATAACCGCACCGCCATCCACCGCACGGCCGATACTGGTACCCCTTGTAAATCTTGTATTCCACTTCGCCGTCAACAACAGGCTTTCCGAAATAGTACTGGGCGTCCACGCTTACCGAAACTTTCTCCTCCACGCCGAACCAACCCTTCAAAGGCGTTATCGTAACCTTGAATTCAGGCTTCTGGTACTCCTGAACCTCGAAGTTGTAACTCCCAACCCACCTGCCCCAATTCTCGCTTCCGTTCGCGTACATCTGAATGTTGTAATAGCCTAGCGCCGCGTCCTTGTCTATCAGAAAATCGGCGTAAATTATGTTGTTTTTTGCCTCGACTGTTTTCTCGACATAAATTTTGTATTCCGGGTTGTAAACTTTCAGCGTCACATTTCCAGAATAATCCCCGTACTCCTCTTCGCCATAACCCGTGAAAATTATCGCCCTGAAATGGACTGTCTGCGTTGGCCTGTAAATCGGTCTGTCCGTGTAGGCGTAAGCAGTGTATGTTCCGTATTCGCGACTAGCATATGAGTACGCATCAACTCTCGCGCTCTCCTTTCCGTATGTCGCCTTAAGCACAAAAGAACTCCTGTTCGCGCGCAGTTTCAGTTTCGCCATCCCGCTGTAATCCGCGAAAGTGCTCTCCAGCAGTTCCTTCACCTTGTATTCCTGCGCGCCGCTGTCCCAGTCCCCCCTTTCATACAGCGAGACGAGCGCGCCTGGAATCGGTTCCCCGCTCGTCTTGTTTACGACTATCGCGTAAACATATTCCTCGTTTCCAGAGGAGTAGTAATGGTATTTCGCGATGAGCCCGATCTCGCTAACGGTTATTTTTTTTGTCACGTTTTTCGTGGTCGGAAGCGTCGTCTCCCCGACGAGTTTGTACTCCCCAGATGGGAGAGTGATGTTGATGGTCGCGTAACTTCCAAGAATTCCCCCACCATAGCCTTTTTCAAACTCCTTCTCATACCCGCGCACGAAAACGTCCTTTTCATCCTCAACACGATAGACTTTCAAAATAAAAGGAATTGTATTATACGGGTAGATGGTTTCGTTTATCTCTACGGTTTCCCAACTCTCGTATATATACGCATTAACTACGATGTTCTCGTTTGGAATGTATTCCTGCTTGTCGAGGTACATGTTCAGGCGATATCCTTGCGTATATACGGCGCCGTAACTCGGCGCGGAAAGCGCGAAAACTACGAACAAAAATAAAGCAGCATTCCTAGGGTTCATCGCATCACCACCAACAAGATAAATCTATATCTATATTTAATTTATATACTTGATTGGTTTTGTTCGGTGTTTTCCGTTCGGT